>JAFGKK010000003.1 GCA_016928575.1 Anaerolineales bacterium | reverse complement strand
GAGGTGGGGTTCGTTCATGGAATAGAACACCTTGGACTCGGCCGGGATTCGTTTTTCGATCAACCTTTTTGCAGTGGAGTCATTAATTGTCAGAATGGAAAGAACATCATCCACGAAGGGTACGAAGGAGCATGGAGTAAAAGCCCTGAGGTCCCTCCGCGATTCTCCGCGCTCTCCGTGGATATTTATTGTCAGAATGGAAAGAACATCATCCGCGGAGGGCACGGAGGAACACGGATAAAACCTCTGAGATCCTTCCGTGAGCTTCCGCGTATTCCGCAGAGTGGCTAATTCCCCTCCCCCTGCACCCGCCGGATAAAACCGGCCATCTGGCGGATGGATTGATTCGCCTCCGGAACGAAAGGAGCGGCCGCCTGGAATACGTGCCACATTCCTTCCCAGACGGCCAACTCCGCACTGCCGCCCGCCGCGCGCACCCGCTCGGCCAGGCGCACCGAATCGTCGAGCAGGATCTCATCCCCGCCCACGTGCAGGAGGATCGGCGGCAGACCGCGCAGATCCCCGTAGAGCGGCGAGATCAGGGGATTGCGGGGATCCTCGGAACGGACGTAATCCGTCCGAACGGAAACCGCCAGGGGGGCGTCCTTTCCCCCGGGGAAAATCGGATTGATGCCCCTTTTCGTGCGCATCGATTCGCCGGTCCAGGCCATATCGGTCACCGGCGAGAGGCATACGGCGGCGGCCGGCAACGGATCCCCCGCCGCCTTCAATGCCAGCATCAAGGCCAGGGTCAGATTGCCTCCGGCGGAATCTCCAGCGACGACGATCCGTCCGGGTCCGAAGCCGCTTTGCATCAGGCCGCGGCAGGCGGCGAGGGAATCATCCAAGGCGGCCGGAAAGGGATGTTCCGGCGCCAGGCGGTAATCCGGCAAGAAGGCGCGGGTCCCGGCCGTGCGCGCCAAAAGGGCGACGATTCCGCGGTGGGTGGCGGGGGAGCAGAAGAGAAATCCGCCGCCGTGAATATAAAGCAGGGCGCGGTCGGCCGGGGCACCGTCGGGGAGAAGCCACTCTCCGGGCACTCCGCCGACCGCCGCCGGCCTGACGGCGACCCCGCGCGGGACGGGGAGCAGCCGTGCGCCGGCTTCGGTCCTCCGGCGGATTTCGGGGATGCTGACCCCGGACATGCTCATAAAGCCCGTACGACGGATGAAAAACCGGACGATGCGGCTGCGCAGGCTGGGCACGGGATTTCTTTTCCGCGGCGGGGAAGACCCTACCAAAGAAAATCCACGGCCTTCAGAAAGGCCCGCGCCAGAATCATGTGGCCGACGGCGTTGACATGAACGCGGTCGTCCGCCAATTCGTCGGCCGCGGCGTCCATCAGCGCCGCGTCGAACGCGGCTTGCGTATCCACCAGCACAGCCCGATTTTTTTTGGCCAGCGCCCGGACCACGTTCCCGTAGCGGTCCATCATCGCGCGCATCGGGACGTCGCGGTTGGCCTCGACGAAATACGGCGTCATCAGGACCAGCCCTTTCAACTGCGGCCGGGTTTCGCGGATCAGCCGCTCGAGGGTCGTTTCGTATTCCTCCAAGCTGATCTGCCGCGCGGGAGGGTATCCGAGGTCGAATTGGCTCCAAACGTCGTTGATCCCGATCAGGACCGACAGCCAATCCGGATGCAGATCCAGCACATGGCGCTTCCAACGCTCGGCCAGATCCCGGACGGTATTGCCGCCGATGCCCGTATTCCAGATTCGCAGGCGGTGAGCCGGATAGGCGGCGGCGATCAGGGTGTCGACGTAATGGACATAGCCGCTGCCGAGCAGGCCGTCGGCCTCATCGGCCAGCGGCTGTTCCCGTCCCCATTCGGTAATGGAATCGCCGATCATCACCAGCGAGCTGCCGGGCGAAATTTTCATGGGGGTCCGTCCTTTCCATGGGCAGGGATCACGCGGCGGAGGCGTTCCCGGATTCCCGCTTCCGGCGCCAATCGCCGCGCAGGCGGGCGGCGTCCGCCTCCCGGAGGATTCCGGGGTCGATGAACTTCTCCATCTCCCGCAGTTTGCGGTCGACGGCTTCCGCCGACAAAATTTCGCGCGAATAGGAAACGGCTTGGTCGAGGAGCGGACGGTAGGCGCCGGGATTCGCCGCCGGCTCCCCCCAGGATACGCGGCCCCGGCGCAATTCGAACGCGATGCCCGTTTCCCTCGCCTTGCGATCCAGAACCCCCTCGAACGCGGCTCCCACCCCCGCGCCGGCCGCTCGGGCGACAAGGACATACAGCAATTCGATCATGATTCCGCAATACGATCGCAGGGGATCCTCCCCGCCGGAGAAGCGGCGGCGGACTTCCCGTTCGCGGGTTCTTTCCGCAAGCCGGCCAAGAAGCAGATCCTCCCGGCCCGTTTCCGGCGCGGCAGAGGACTCTTCAGGAAGGATCAGGATGTCGTATCCCGGCAAGTGCGACGGATCGCTGGAAACCACCACCCGCAACCGGTACTTGCGGCGGAAAAGGCCGAGAAGAACCGTGTAATCATCGCTGAGGCCGGTTTTGGATGCCTTGTGCAGCGCCGCGCGTTCATACCCGCCCGCCAGGCCGACCAGCTTGCCGAAGGATACGCCGACCCCCTCTCCCGGCCCCCTCATCCCAAGCATACGCGCCAGGGCGGGATCGAGGAACACGACCCGGCCGTCCTTATCCGCCATCAGCAGGAAATCCTTCCCTTGCTCGGGCAGGAAGGATCGGATCTCCACGCCCGTCCCGGGGTCCGGGAGGCGCAAGCGGAGGAACAACCCGATGTTCCAGACGGCGTACGCGGCGATGTAGAGGAGGTCGAAGGCGGCGCTCAGCGCGTTCAGACGGCCGCCGGGGTAGTAGAGCCCATGCCACTCGGCATAGCCGAACAGCAGATCGGAAACCGCATGCAGGAGAATCCCCGCGGCGATCACGCCCCACGAAAGCGCCAAATCCCCGCCGAAAAAGACAAACACCAGCGCCAGGGCGAACGACAACACAACAATATCGCCGAGCGAATACGCGACGGAGACCGCCGCCTGGAGCGCCGGTCCGGAGGATGGATCGGCGAAGACCGGAAGCATGATCGCGGCCGCCAGGACGACCGCCAATCCGGTCAGGATGCCGCCCAGCCACAGCCTTCCCGAACGCGGGATCGTCGCCCGCAACAACGAATACTGATATGCGATGGAGAAGCCCAGCGGCAGGTATCCGATCAGCCAAAAGAGGTCGGCAGCGGACGGGACGGGGACTTCTCCTCCCGTCCCGGCATACAGCCCGGCCCAAACCCCCTCGGCGAGGGACCAGCAGGCCAGTCCGAGGGTCATCGCCCCCCAGATCTTCGCCCCGGCGGCGTCTTTGCGGTGCCGGAAGAAAACCCCGCCGGCCATGACGGCGGCGGCGAGGCTCAGCAGAAGAGGGAGGATGCTGGAAACGAAAGCCGGCGCCGGGTCCGAGGGGGCGAACAATAGCAACAGCGCCGCGGCGGCGACGACCGATCCGCCGATACCCAACGACGTTCGCAGGAGGCGGAGTTCCGCATTCATGCCTGGGCTTCGCGGGCATTCCATCGCCCGGCGGCCATCACTCCCTCGATCCTCGCGGGTTGAGGATTACCCCGCACCCGCTCTTGCGCCCACCCTCGCGCTTGCCCTTGCGTTTGCCCTCGCGCCTGCCCTGGCGCCTGCCCTCGCGCCTGCCCTCGCGAAGCGGGGGAAGCGGGGGAAGCGGGGGGCAGGCCGATCGGTAGTTCATTATATATCCGATTCGCGGATATGCTTCGCGACTCCGGCCGAAAAAAGGCAGGGGTTATCCTTCGATGCATTCCAATTTAAAAAGCACCGGCCGCAATCCGTCCGTGCAGGAAACGATTTTCACTTGCGGATCGCCCGCGTGTTTGCCTTGGATGATGGAACGCATATCCGCCCAAGCCCAGGGGCAAAGCCCTTCCGGCGGAGACCACTCGCTATCGGTGACGAAAACCCGGCCGACTTCCAACAGGCCGCACGGACCGGGAGGTCCGGCGGGACATTGCCGGTAGAGATCCTCATGAAAGTCCTTGCGGATGACGGTGATTTTGCATTTCTTTCCGGGCATGGTTCCCTCTTCCATTCCCTCCCTCCTCCAAATCCACGGCGCGCCTGCGGATGCGGGAAGGGGCGGGAGGGATTTACTTTTTGCGGACGGCATCCCGCAACGCGCGCCAACCGACCACCCGAAGGCCGGATCGCTTGAGGAAGCCGCGCAGGGAGGAGCTGGTAAAAGCCCGGTAGTCGGCCACCCGGCACTTCCAATCTCCCGTAAAGGCGCGCAACTCGGGGGTGTCGGCGGCGGGATGGATCACGAAATATGTCAGGCCCGGCGGCAGCCCCGACAATTTCCGTCGGGCTTCGCCGATCCGGTCGTCGGCGCGGTCCAGCGGCATCATCTCAAAGCGGTCAAAGACGGGCCATCCGCGCGATTCCAGAATCCCGGTCCAGCGTCCGTACGCCTCGGCCTTTTTCACCTCCGCCCCGGCGGCTTTCCCGTCGAGGCGCTCGGCGCGGAGAAACAAGGAAGGAAGCCCTCGGCGCGCCGGTTCCTGCAGGTAGGCCGGAAGAAATTTCGGGGCCCAGGCGGTCAGGCAGTGGGAATCCACGTGGGTCAGATCGATGCCGGATGCCTGCGCATAATCCATTTGCGCCTTAAGCTCCGCCAGCACGGACGCCGGCTTGCCGCGCGCATAGAGGATCTCCGCTTTCTGGTGGAAGAAACCGCTCCCGTCCACCAGCCCGGAGGCCGGGTCGCGAGTCGAAAACGGACGGCTGCGGCTGACCTCCGACTCGCTGGTCAGCGTGAAGTGCAATCCCATGTCGATCTCGGGATGCGAACGGCAGAAGGCGGCCGCGGCCGGGAACCACGGTGCGGCGGCCATCGCCGACATCGAGGAGACGATCCCGGCGCCCATCAAGCCCTCCATGGCGGCGACGCTCGCGTGGCACAGGCCGATGTCGTCGGCGTGAATGACCACTACGCGGTCCGTATCCGAGAAACCAAGTTTGCGTAGAAAGGGGTTGGGCTGCATGGCATCTCCTCATTCCCGGCCTCTCCCTAAACCCGCAATACACGAGTGTGGACCGGGGTTAAGAGTCCTTTTCCACCACCAGCGTGCATTTGGCGACCAGCGCGGCGATTGCGCCGATCGCCGCCAACTGCGGCGCCACAATCGCCCCGACCACGCCCAGCGTGACCGGAAACTCGATCAGCGTTTTCCCGGCGTCGTCCTTGATCAGGATCCGGCGGATGTTGCCCTCATGCAGAAGCTCTTTAATCTTCGTGAGCAGCGCATCGCCGCTCATCACGAATTCTTCGGTGCGGGTTTGGTGATCGGACATTGGATCTCCTTTCGGTTCGGACAACAGCAACGAAAAGAAACCGGTCAGTTGGAGGACGGACGCGCCCGGTCCCGCCGCCCCCTACAGCCAGTCAGCGGCTCCCGCCCGCCCCTCGTCCTCGCTCCGCTTCCTCCGCGAGCGGCCGCGCCGCCGCAAAGCCCATCTCCGCCGGGCTGGGAAGGAGATGCCATTCGCCATTCAAGGCCAGGACGACGAAGACAAACAGCGCGGCGATGAACAGCATCTGCCGCATGGCATGAATCCCCACCGGCGCCCTCCCCGGGGAGAGCACGGCGCCAGGAAACGGCGTCATTCTACCCGAAATGCCGGCCGACGATGAGTTGCCCTGGGGCCGCCGGATCACGACCAACTACACCTGGTTCGGGATCTCCGCCGTTGCGTCCAGGCCGCCCCGCGCCGCAAGGATTTCGACGACCCGGCGGTGGACATCCTCCGGGACCAGAATGGTGAAGGAATAGGCCCGCGCCCGGACATATCCGACGGCCGTGGCCACCGGTATCCGCTCCGTTCATTTCCAGCGGTCGCGGACACACTCCGCACGGAAGCCCAGAGCCCCGAAAGGCTCCACAATCTCCCGAGTGCCGCTTGCGCCCTGGGCAGGGATCGGATGTCCCATATCCGCGCACAATTCCTTTTGGCTTTCCTTGTACTACGGGATCTCCATGCCCGTACCGGTATCCATCAGCATCACGGCCACCGCCCGCCGGACGACACGCAAGAGCTCCTCAGCAGCCGGCTTTCACGGACGGGAAAAAATAAAAAGATGCACCGCCACAGCCAGATCAAACCGGCCGTCGGGGAACGGAAGGCGGACGGAATCGGCCCACGCGTACGCCAGCTGAGGCGGCGCGGGCAGGCCCCGCAATCGAGCGCGCTGCACCGCGGGCATTTCCCGTGATGCTATCGCCGCGCGCCGCCAAGGGAAGCGCAATCCATCCGGTGCCGATGCCGAATTCGAAAACCTCCCGACACGACCGGATCGGGAACCGCTCCGGGAGGCGGTCTTGGGCGAAAATCAAACCACGCTTCGTCGAAGCACCGGGCTTCGTCGTAGAGCGCGGTCAAACCGTCGAAAGAAAGCGATCCCGATCCGTCCATGTTCGGCCGGATCGATCGCCGGATACGGCCAAGCTTCCGCGGTCCAGGGCTCGGCGGACGCCGCGGGCATGGATGATTCCACCGTCGGCGCGCCAGCCGTTTCCGCAATCCGCGGGGTTGCGGCCGGTGCGAGTGTAAGAAAAAGGGGGGGGCAGGCGAATATTGCGGGGAGTAAAACGGCAAGCATCAGCGACTGGGAAGTCTTAAAAATGCGATTCCGAGTCGACATGGGCCCGCCTTGGAGGCTGAGGCTGATGCGACCGGCGAAGATCGTCCATTCGGCGGAGGTTAAATACGATCTCCCTTGGCGCCGGCGAGGGAAAAGGGAATTGCCGGCGGCGCCGCGCAGGATAGTGGTTTCCTGAAAAATTAATCGGCGCCGGACATCCCGCCTGATCGGATCCCTTCAGACGGGCTCCTTGCGGCACACAATCAGCATGTGTTCACTCATCCCGACCACCGCGGGATGGGCGCAGGTGAGAAAGTGCGTCTGCAGCCAGACTCGCCAGCGCTTCGGATGCCTGGCCAGCGCGTTCACCGCCCGGTACTGGCGCGAGCTGAGCCCCTCCAAGCCGATCATTTCCAGGATCCGCACACCCTTGCCCGTGAAAGCCTGCTCCAGCTCCTCCGGCAGGAAGAAATGGCAGGCCGTGAAACCGCACATTCCCGGGTAATCGCCGGTGTCGCGCGCGACCTTAAAAAACGGCATCTCGATTTCGTGAGGGAACAACGCCAACTCGATCAGCTGAACGCTCAGGCGGCTCATCACCGAGACGAACAGCGGCGCGCGTTTCTTCGCCACGCGGATCAGTTCCTTCACCGCCCGGCCGCGCCGCCGTGCATCCAGGACGTGCGACAACGGGCCGCCGGTGCAGATCACCGCATCGAATGTGCCGTCCGCGAACCCCGAAAGGTCGGTAATCGAACCCTCGACGATCCCCTCCACCCGGTTTTGCACGCCGGCGGCGCGGATCCTGCGCCGGGCGAAGGCCAGATTGGCGGGCGCGAGATCCAGGAGAGTCATCCGGTAACCGCGCCTGGCCAATTCGATCGTATACCGCCCCGGGCCGCCGCCGGCATCGAGAATCCGCCCACTTTTCGGAAGAAATTTCTTCAGATAGTGCATGGTGGTTTCGAATTCCAGCCGGAAGTAGGGGCCGCGGACCAGCCGGTTCCATTCCTTGCGCACCGTCTCGGTGTAATATTTTTTCACCCGGATGGAATACATGGCTCCTCCTTCGAATCGGACGGATTCTACTTGTTCCTGTTGTGGGCGGTGGGTTCGGGACGAGAACTCGGGAAGCCATCCACCCGCCAAACTATCCCATCCCACCCCTCCTACCCTCCCCCCAAAAGCACTTCCCCCCATTCCTTCGGAATGGGGGGACTGCAGGGGAAAGAGCAGGTTCCAAGTGGACGCAAGAAGCCTCCCGTCCTCCCTCCCCCGCCTCCGTTCCCCCTTGTTAGGAAGACCACCTAACGGGGCAGGATTCCTCATTGGGCCAGAGGGGGCGGAAGCGGATCTCGAATTGGAATTCCGCAGGATCAAATACCGGCGAGTTGATCCCGCATGGATGATAGGGCATAATGCAGCAAGCGGCGGATTCCGGCCTTGGACCGCACACACCTGCCGATGCAGACGGCGGGATTGAATTCCATCCGGCGGAGGCCGAGTGCCGGCCAGACCCGCGCCGCGCATCCGGCCTTCACCCGCCGTTCATTCGTCCGATCCGCTTACGGCATTGCCCCTTGCTCTGCAAACCCGCCGAGGGGCGCAACCCACAGCATTATGGAGGAGCAGCATGACGACATTCCTGGAAAACCTCGCCGACGGCGCTATCGACCTGTTGCCGACAATATTGGAAGCCCTGTTGATCCTCGGCGCCAGCATCGTTCTGGCCCGCCTGGCCGGAAACCTGCTCTCCAAGGTGTTGAAACGGCAGAAGGCCGATCCGGAAATCACCCTGCTGCTGACCCGCCTGGCGCGTTGGAGCATCTTCGCCGTCGGGCTGATCACCGCCCTGCAGCGCTTCTTCGACGTGACCGCGTTCCTGGCCGGCCTGGGGATCCTCGGATTCACGGTCGGTTTCGCGCTGCAGAACATCATGCAGAATTTCGTCGCCGGCGTCATCCTGCTGATCCAACAGCCGTTCAACGTGTCCGACGCGATCGAGGTCGCGGATTACAGCGGGTCGGTCCTGGCGATCAACATGCGCACGACCGAAATGCGCACCTGGGACGGCCGGATCGTCATCATCCCCAATTCGGACGTGCTCTCGCACACGATCACGAATTTCACCCGGGCGAAAGACCGGAGGATCGACGTACCGGTCGGCATCGCCTACGACAGCGATCCCGAGCAGGCCCGCCGGACGATCCTCGAAGCGATACGCTCCATCCCCGGCCTGCTGGCGGACCCCGCGCCCTCCGTCGTATTCAGCGCTTTCGGCGACTCGGCTTTTCATCTGACCCTTTATTTCTGGCTCGACATGGAAAAAGGGGATTTCATTGCCGCCAGAGATATGGCCTTCACCAAGATAAAAGCAGCCCTTGAACAAGCCGGGATCGAGATGCCCTTCCCGACCCAAACGGTGCTCCTGCAGCAAAAGCAGGATTAGGATTTCATCGGCCCGCCACAGCGCCGGGTTTCCTTCCGGCACAGTCCATCACAAGGCTGTCCATTTTTACCAAAGCGCACCAAGTGATCTTCATGCCCGCGCCAGCCCTTGCGAAGCATGGCGGCTTCTAAAACCACGCAAGCCGCCATGTATGCACAGCGAGGGTGTATCTAGCGGGCGTCCAGTTCTTTCCACCCCTGGATTCCCGCTAAAACCACGCGGGAATGACGATCCAACGAATGCAGGGCATCAGCCAAAAAAGCCGTCCTTGCCCATTTTTTCAACAGCTCCTTGGAAAGCGATGCCCCCGCGGATTTCGAGCGGGGGCATCATATTCCAGCGCCGGGATTCATCCCGGTTCGGATGGAAAAACGAGCAACCTTCCAGAGATACCTCCTACGGCCGCAGCGTGCCGGCCCAGATCTGCCAGGCGAGCGCCGTCTTGGCCAGCAGGCTCAGGACGATGTAGATCCGCTCGCCGAAGAGGTAATCCTTCCACGGCCCGACCTTCTTATATTGCAGGAACATGTTGACCGCGAAGATGTTGAAGAAGACAAAGATGGTCGGGACAATGGCGTAGACAAACGCCGGCGGCTTGGCGTCGGAGGATCCGAGCGCCCCGTAGAACGAAAGGAAGATGACGATCCAGGGGACGATCCCGGCGATGCAGCCGTAGATGAACGAGGTCCAATCGGTCTTCGGCGTGGTCTGGTTGTGCAGTTCCATCAGGATCCCGAACAGGTTCATCATCGCGTTGATGCCGAAGATCAGGATCAGCGCGCCCAGGTCCGTCATCCCCACCAGCATCCCGATCAGGACGATCATCAGCGAGGAGGAGAGCGCGTACTCGTAGAACCGCGCCGGGTTCATGCCCTGCTTAAGCTTGGCCACGTACCAGCGGTACCCGACGGTGGAGAGGAAGAAGTGGGCGACGGCCGAGATCAGCAGGAAGACCGCCACCGCCGGCCCAAAGCGCACCTCGAAGGCCTGGGTGGGATTGGGGGTCAGGGTCTTCGAAACCGTATCGAACTTGAGGAAGTTGGTGAACACCGGGTAAGCGGTGTCGTTGCTGATCGCCCACATGAAGACGCCCTGGACGAGGTGCAGACAGCCCATGACGGCGTTGAAAATCCGCAGGCCGGTGTAGGTCCGCTCCGACGCCGCCGCCACCGGAAGTACGGCGGCGGCCTTGGCCGCGGCTTTGGGAACGGCGGCGACCGCCCGTTTGACGGCCTTGACCTTGGCTTTCGCGGCAGCTTTCTTCTTTGCCATGATTTCCTCCTTTTTTTTGGACGCTCCCCGCTCCGGGGAGGCCCCTCCGTTTGTCTGCTCGATCCCGAATCACCAACCGAGAATATAGGAAAACCCGCCCCGGCGCAACCCGCAACCGGCTTCCGCCGACGGCCCGAAGGAGCGGGGGGCGGCGATCGGGGAGCGCGGGTGATAGGAAAGGAGCAAGGGCGGTACGGTCAGAGCACCAGGATGACGCCGAAGACGATCTCCACCGCCAGGCTGATGACGTTGGATTGCACCACCGAGCGGTCGAGGACCATCGAGACGGCGCGGACCGCTCCGATCGCCAGGTATGCAATTCCCAGCATCTGGTAGACCTGCGGCACGGCGAGGATGAACGGCGCGAGCCCCAAGCCGATAAACAAGCCGCCCAACACGGCTCGGATTTCGGTGATCCCGCGCGGGCCGGTCGCCTCGAGCCCGGTAAAGCCTTTGATCGCACGCGGCTTGACCAGGGAGATCAGGCCGGTGGCGACCGTCGCCAGCGCGGCGACGATTTTCAGAATCTGCAGGATGTCCATAGTTTTCCCTCCGCCTCAAGCGCGTTTCCCGTACCAGAATTTTTTCCAATCCCCGCCGCTGGATTGCAGGGCGAGGAAGGTGTAGAGCGCGCCGGTCCAGAACCCCAGCACCATCATGAGGATGACCCAGGCGACCGACGGGAGCCACGCCTTCTCGCGGAAGACGATCCAGCACGAGAACAGCGCGAACCCGACGTAGAGATCGACCAACGAGACGATCCCCCACGGATTGGCGAGGATTATCGCGCCGTCGGCGGCGAAATCGCCGGCGGCGAAGCCGTAGATCAGGACCGCGGTCATCGCCAGCAGGCCGAGCAGGGCGATTGCTTTGGCAAGGTTCATGGATTCTCCTTTCCTAACCAGGACCAGCCGGATTACAGAAAGTCGGACACGCCGTATCCTATCCACGGAGAGCACGGAGAGGCACGGAGACAATTACCCGGATCAGATTGCAGATCCCGCTCCCGATGCGCCTCGTTGAGCTCCGGCCTGCCGGGATCGTCACCCCCGAGTGGTTTTATCGGGGGTCCAGCGTCGTTTTGTCAACTTGAGTGTGAAGACCCTCAATGCCCCCCCAGAGCACCCACGCTGAAAAGCACGCCGAGGGCAGGTGCGTGCAAGACGATCACAACCAGCTTGTCGCATCTATGCTCGATCCCCGCGCTTCTTCGGCGGGCCCGGGATAAACGCGTTGGTCCGCTCGATGTACTCCTTGTACCCGGGCCGCGTCTCCATCGACTTCTCCAGCAGCGCCACACCCGACACGCGCCTCAGCAGGTAGGTCATGATCAGCGGGCTGAAGAGCGTCCACCAGCCGCCGGCGCAGGCTCCGATCAGGTAGAAAGCCCACCACTGGGCGGAATCGCCGAAGTAGTTCGGGTGGCGGGTGTAGCGCCAGACGCCAGTATCCAAAACCTTGCCCCGGTTGGCGGGGTCGGCCCGGAAGCGCGCGAGCTGCGCGTCGCCGACGGCCTCGAAGAAGAACCCGACCGCCCAGAAGAGGACCGCCACCGCGTCAATCACCGTCAGCCGGTCCGGCAGGGGGCCGAAATGCGCCGTCAGAAGCGGGGCCGAGATGATCCAGAGCAACACGCCCTGCAGCAGGAACACCTGGAAGAAACTTCGCCACCACCAGCGCGGGCCGTTTTCCTCGCGCCATTTGCGGTAGCGGAAATCCTCCCCTTTGCCCCAGTTGCGCAGCAGGATGTGAATCGAGAGTCGCAAACCCCAGACGGTGACCAGGATTCCGATCAGCAGTTGCCGCGGCAGGTATCCATCGGGGGAAAGTGCGAAATACACCCAATTGACGAGGACAAACCCCGCGCCCCAGAAGATGTCGACGATGCTGGAATTCTTCAGCGCCAGGCTGAGGAGCCACAGCGCGGTCATGCTCCCCAGCACGACCAACAACCCGATTCCGTACGCGGAAAGCAGGTCCATCATTCCCTCCCCGTCAGGCTTTAGAGATGCAGGCGAAGCCGATCACGCCCGGGCCGATGTGGGTGCCGATCACCGGATTGATCTCCTCCATCCAGATCTCGCCGGAAGGCAGGAGGTTGCGCACCTCGTCGAGCAATTCCTTGGCCCGCTCGGAGGCGGCCGATTGCAGGATGGCGGCCTTCTCGAACGGCCCGTGCTCCAAGAGCAGTTCGATCAGCCGCTTCATCGCCCCGCTGCGGGTGCGGACGCGCTCGGCGGTGGGCTCACCGTCGTACATTTTCAGGAACGGTTTGACCTGCAGGATCGTCCCGATAGTAGCCAGGGCGAAATTCATCCGCCCGCTGCGGCGCAGGAATTCAAGCGTATCCAGGGCGGCGAAAACGTGCGTCCGGGCAATCTGCTTTTCCAGCTCGGCGAGAATCTCCGCCATCGTCCGCCCCTGCGCGGCCAATTCCGCGGCCCTCAGCACCTCGAAGCCCATCCCCAGGCTGAGCTGGCGCGAATCGAAGACCGTCACCGGCAGCGCCGTGGTTTCCTTGGCCGCCTCGCGGGCGACGTTGACCATCCCGCTGAGCTTCTCGGAGATGTGGATCGAGAGGATCTCCGTCGCGCCCTCGGCGGCCAGGCGTTCGTATTCGCGGCGGAAAAGCTCCGGGCTGGGGACGGCGGTGGTGGCCGCGGGCTGGAAGGAGGGCAGGCGCTCGTAAAACTCGGCCCGCGAAAGGTCCACGCCGTCCAGGTAGGAGCGGCCGCCGGCTTGGATATAGAGGGGGACGACGCCGATCCCGTACTCGCGGACGGCCTTTTGCGGCAGATCGCAGGTGCTGTCGGTGACGATGCGGATAGTCATGGGAGCCTCCTAAATGATTGGATGCCTGAGAATCCGTTCGGTGACAGACTCCGTCTTCTACGCCCCCCAATAATACACGGAAATATAAAAAAACGCCTGCGCGAAAACGGTAAACCGGAGCAGGGCATCCGAATTCGAGGGGCGGGCCGGGAAGAGGGGGAATCAGGCGGGTGGAATGCGCGGAGGACGGCGGAGGGAACCCCGTCAGCGGGCGGCCGCGCCGCTGACAAAGAATGCGATCAGCGCGTTGAGGAGGATCGAAGCGTAATAGCAGACTCCGATCCCCGGCCGGCGGTCCTTTTCCGGATCCGCGACGACGACG
>JAFGKK010000002.1 GCA_016928575.1 Anaerolineales bacterium | reverse complement strand
TCCTTTTTCTTTTTTTCGCTCCGCGCCTGGATTCTCATGCGAAAGCCGGAATTGGCATTTTAAAAACCACTTTTTTCAGGGGAGTCAGATATATTACAAAAAGCAGAAAACACATGCGGGAAACGGGATTACATGCGGGCGATGAAGTATTTTCTTCAAGCGCTGGAAACATTTCCTGATTCCATCGAAGCAAAATGTGGTTTTCTTTACTGTCATGTACGCACTGGGAATATTCGGGAAGCGGAACGGATCATTCCCGCTTATCAAGATCTGAAAATCGAGGACTTGGATGACTTGTCTGCCTTTCGCCTTTTTTATTCTCGAATTCGAGTTATGCAAGAAAATAAACAGATTGATGCTGGCAAGTCCGTCATTGAAGAGAATAGTAGACGCTTTTCCAATGAGTTTCAAGGACCGATCAAAATGGAAAAAGCCTTGTTCCTGTTCTTGGAAAAACACAGTGACGAGGCATTATCAGCTCTGATGAAATGTTGGAAGGAAATCTCAGACGATATACGAGAGGATTTTCTGGGCAGACATATTTTTTTATTATTACAAATGAACAAAAAAAATGAAGCTATACAATGCTTATGGGGGAATATGATAAATCACTTTACAATAAATAAATTATTGCTGCTCTTCATGCTGTTGGCGATTGCGCGGCCAATATATTTTATTTTACTGTATTGCGCATGGATTATATTCTGGGCTCTTCTTCCCGTGACGAACTGGAATACGATCTTAATCGGTATATGTACAGTGATAACGGGAACGATCTCGGTATATTCAGTTATTTTAAAGAAACCTGCCCTTGGATTTGCATTGACCTGTTTCTTGCTGTCTACCCTGGGAATATATTTTATGAAAGATTATACATTGTGCTCTATGGCCGCCGTGGTTTTTATCTTGTTACTGACTCCGATATTGCTGAAATTGTCGAAGCGCACACCGTAAACAACTGAGAAAGGATAATATGAAAATGACTTCTGAAAAAACCGTCCTATAATGAGTAGAGATCCTGATTTATATAACATGGCACCAGACGTTTTAAAAAAATAAAGGCCGCTGATGAGGAGGAAGAGATGGCAATCGTAATCTTCATATTTATATCATTTTCTTGCATCACAGGCACATTTTTGCTTATGCTACTTATCTGGAAAATAAAATCCCTGCCATCCATCATACAGGGAGCCTTTTTTTCGCTATGCATTGGTGTTACCATTTTCCTATCCTCCCTTTTTCCAATAATCACGGTAACGGATCGGAATTTTCAAGAAGTTTTCATATTTTGCCTACTAATTAGTCTGCTATTCTTCCTCATTTCCCTACCAATTTCCGTAATAATTTGGCCATTGTTGGAGAGAAAAAATGCCCGGGATCGTTTTACCAGTATTATTTCTCATAAATAACCTGTTTATATACCCGATCTCGTATATCATGGATTCATCCACTAAACTGGGGGAATTCCATGGTCAAAGGCAGACCCAAGACTCCAATCATCCTTGAAGAACAAGATCGGAAGCAGTTATTGGCACCGGCACAATCCAGATCTCTGCCCCACGGCTTGGTCACCCGAGCCCGGATCGTTCTGATGGCGGCGGAAGGTCAGTCGAACACCAGTATCGCAGAATAACTCAATCTCATCCAACAGTCGGTTTGCCTTTGGCGAAGGCGGTTTCTCCAACAGGGCATCCATGGCTTGCATGAGGAGCTCCGACCTGGTCGACCGCGAAGTATTTCGGATGAAAAAGTTGCCACCCTTGTACGAAAGACATTGCAGAGCACACCGAAGGATGGCACCCATTGGACCATCCGGGGGATTGCCAAGGAAACCCGTCTGTCTCGCGCGACGGTTCATAGAATCCGGCAAGCCTTCGGCCTTCAACCGCATCGTCAAAAAAGCTTCAAACTTTCCACAGATCCATTTTTTGTGGAAAAGGTTCGGGATATCGTGGGCCTTTACCTAAGCCCTCCAGAGAACGTCGTGGTGCTTTGCGTCGACGGAAAAAAGCCAGATTCAAGCCCTGGAACGCACGCAGCCCATGCTTCCAATGCGACTGGGCTATGTTGAAGGGGTTACCCACGATTATGAACGGCATGGAACCACAACGCTGTTTGTGGCTTTGAACATTGCATTGTTGAGCAGGATCCGGAACAATTCAGGCAGGAAATCCAATCCCTGCTCGATGAGTTTCGCCTGCAAATCCTCGGGTATTGTACAATCGGGTTGGTAGGTCATGGTGCCATCCTTTCGTTGGTTTAGTCACCCGAAAGAATACACCAGACCTACCGTTTTTGTATCCTGAGTGATTTTACAGAAAGAAGGGTACACTAACGAAAATGTGCCACAGGCTTTGTACATCCACCTAATCGTGGACGATTACTCAACGCATAAGAATCCACGCGTAAAATGATGGTTGGCAATTCATGATCGATGGCATGTGAATGTTATATCGTTCATTTTGAGGGAAATGAAAAGGTAATATAAATGGATTATCTAATCACCATAATCCTTATGCGAATGCCGGCAGCCCCACGGCCGCCGGAACGGGCACGACCCGGACCGATGCGGTGACGGCGTTCGTGGCGCCTGCGAGGTAGGATCAACCGCAGAGCGCCCCGGCCCCCGCCCGCCGGATCAGCCCCCGGCCGCGCGCCCGCCGGAACGCTCCTCCCCGCCGCCCGCAGCCCTCAGCGCTTCTTCGGTGACGGAACGGTAAACCCTCTCCATCCAGGCCGCCAGGCCGCCCGGCCCGATTCGGAAAGGCGGCTCGCCGAGCCGTTTGACCGGCGCGGCATCCACCTCCGGGGCCTGGGCGTGGAAATGCAGGCCGTCCGGTTCGGCCGCCGCCTCCCAAAACGCTTCCGCCGTGAGCGGTTCGGGCTTTTCGGCCGCGGCGCGCGGCTTGCGCGCGGAGGGCTTGCCCGCGCGCCGGGTAGAGCCGCCCGCCGCGCGGGCGGCGCGCAAGGCCGCCAGGATCTGCTCCCGCGTGCGGCCGCGCAGGCGGAAGAGCAGGAACGGATCCTCGTCGAAGCGCTCGCCGAGCAGGAAGTAAACCGCGGCGATGTGCTTGCAGGGGTTGGCCCAATCCGGGCACGAGCATTCGGTATCCAAGTCGCCGCGCGCGGCCGGGAACAGGCTCGCCCCCGCCTTGCGGAACGCCTTTTCGATATCCTGCGGCATCTCGCCGGAAAGCAATTTGGCGGCGAACGCGGCCTGCGAAGCCATAGCCTTGACGACGCCGTTCCAAGCGTGCGGGGAAAGCGGCTTGATCCGGATCGACACCGTATAGGGGGTCATGCGGCTCCCTTGCACGCGGGCGTCCACGCGCCCGGGGCGGATGTCGATGTTGAGCACCTGGCCGCTGCGCGCGTAGCTCCGCCCGCGCGAAAGCCGCGCCGGATCCATCAGCCGCTTGAGCGCCGCGATCCACCGCCCCGCCCACCAGGTGGCGCCGAATTCCCCGCGCGCCGTCTTGGCGCGGATGCCGTCCGCCGGGCGCCGGCGTTTCGGTTTGGGGTACCAGTTCCAATAGCCCATCCGCCGCCTCCCGTTAATCCGCCGCGCCGCCGCGCAGGACGAACAGCTCGCGCAGTTGTTCCGCCGTCATCTCCGTGATCCAACCCTCGCCCGCGCCGACGATCTCATCCGCCAATTTCCGTTTGCGCTCGATCATTTCGTCGATCCGCTCCTCCACCGTGCCGGCGCACATCAGCTTGTGGACCTGCACCGCGCGGCTCTGGCCGATGCGGAAGGCCCGGTCGGTGGCCTGGTTCTCCACCGCCGGGTTCCACCAGCGGTCGAAGTGGAACACGTGGTTGGCGCGGGTCAGGTTGACTCCCGTCCCGCCGGCCTTGAGCGAGAGGACGAACAGCGGCGGGCCGCGCGGATCCTCTTGGAAGCGCGCGATCATCTTCGTCCGCTCCGCAGCCCGCACCGCCCCGCACAAGAACAGCGTTTCCGCGCCGAGCGTTTCCTGCAGGTGCGCCCGCAGCAGGCCGCCCATCTCGGCGAACTGGGTGAAGATCAGCGCCCGCTCCCCCACCGCCAGAACCTCCTCGAGCATCTCCACTAACCGCTCGAGCTTGCCGGAGCGGCCCGGGAGCGCGCTGCCGTCGCCCAGGAAGTGGGCCGGATGGTTGCACACCTGCTTCATCGCGGTCAGCGCGGCCAGGATCGCCCCCCTCCGGCCGATCCCCTCGGCGCCCTCGATCGCGCGGAGCGAATCCGCCACCACCGCCCGGTAGAGAGTCGCCTGCTCGCGGGTCAGGCTGCAGAACACCTTCATTTCGTTCTTGGGCGGGAGGTCGGAGATAATGCTGCGGTCGGTTTTGACCCGGCGGAGGATGAACGGAGAGGATAACAGCCTCAGGCGCCGGGCGGATTCGGAATCCCCCATCCGTTCGATCGGCCGGGCAAAACTGCGCTGGAAGGATTCCTGCGACCCAAGCCAGCCCGGGTTGAGGAACTGGAAGATGCTCCACAATTCGGCGAGCCGGTTTTCGAGCGGCGTGCCGGTGAGCGCCAGGCGGTGCCCGGCGCGCAGAGCCCGCGCGGCCGCGGCCTGGCGGGTGCCGGGGTTCTTGATGTTCTGCGCCTCGTCGAGGATCACTTCGCCCCATTCCACTTCCCGCATTCGGGCGGAATCGCGGTGCAACAGCGCATAAGAGGTGACGACAACGTCGCGGCCGGCCGCCTCGCGGGCGAAGGATTCGCGCCCGCGTCCGGTCCCATGGTGGACGAGAACCTTCAGCCCGGGGGCGAACCGGGCCAGCTCATGCTCCCAGTTGCCCACCACCGAGGTCGGGCAGACGACGAGCGCGGGCGGGCGGCGGCCGCCGCCGGAACGCCGGTGCAACAGGTAGGCGATCGCCTGGGGAGTCTTCCCCAGGCCCATGTCGTCCGCCAGGCAGGCGCCGAGCCCGAACCGGCCGAGGAACGCCAGCCACGAGAGCCCGGCGGATTGATACGGCCGCAGAGTCCCCGCGAACCCGGCCGGCGCCGCCAGCGGCTCCATCTTCTCCCCGCCGCCGAGCCTGCCGAGCAATTCCGCCAGCCAGCCCTCGGCCTGCACGCTTTCCACCGCCAGCCCGGCCGTCTCGGGCGCGAGGGCGGTCCGCAGCGCGTCGGCCAGCGAGAGCCCTCCGCCCTCCTCCCGGGCTGATAAAAATGCGGATGCCTTTTCCAGCAGGTCCGGCCGCACCTCGGCCCATTGACCGCGGATCCGCACCAGGGGGATTTTCAATTCGGCCAGCCGCTCGAACTCTTCGCGCGAGAGGACCTGCCCGCCGAGGGCCAGCTCCCAATCGAAGGCGATCACATTCGCCATCGAGAGCCCGCCCGTTCCGCCCGCCGGCGCTTTCGCGTTTCGGGCCGGCCGCAGTCGGAGGCGCAGGCCGGCTTTCGCGCCGATGCCGGGCAGGAGCACGCCGAACCCGGAGGATTGCAGGAGCAGAGCGGTTTCGCGGATGAAGGAATACGCGGATTGCGCGTCGAGCCGGCAGGCTTCGGGCCGCGCCGCGCGCAGGCTGGATTCAATCGGCGGGAAGACGCGGGCGGCGCTTCCCAAGCCGGCGAGCATCCGCTCCTGCGGCGCATCGAAGCGGCGGTTGAGGAACCTTAGGGCGGACCCGCGCGCCCGCCACACCTCGGACGCGGGCACGAGCAGGCTGACGTCGTCGCCGGCCTGGAGGAAGTAGCGCAATTTCCAATCGCGGGCGCGGGGATCGGGAACGGTCATTCCGTCCGATTCTTTCGCCCCGGGCGGATCGAGCCGGAAGCACAGTCGGAAATCCCCCTCGCGCCGCTCCTCCAACCTATCCCAGGCGCGGTAGTCTTCGACGAATTCATCGGGCAGGTCGGCATTGGAATCGGGCGCGGCAAGCGCGGCCAGCCAGCGCCCGGCGGGGGTTGCGCGCACGCCCGCACTCAAACGCGGCGGATGTGCGGTAACGCGGACGAAGGCATCGACGGACGCATCCAGGAAATCCGCGAGCAACGCCCGCCGTCCGCGCGCGGGAAGCGGCTCCTTCCCGGAGCGGATCGCGCAACGGGCGGCGGAGGGCATCGCCGCGGCGAGGGATTCCAGACGGGCTTGCTCATCGGGCGAATCGAGTATCGGCCGCCAGCGGGCGGACCACCGACCGTCTTCTTTTAATAGGACGGGCCGGAAGCGCTGGCCGGCGAGCAGTTCGAGCGCGAAGCGGGCGGCGGCGCGCCAGAAGCGCGCGTCGGCGCCGGGCTCGGTCCGCCGCCCTCCGTCCTCCCGCGCGGCCAGGCCGGTGAGGACGATCGGCGCCGCGGCCGGTTCGAAGAGCAGCGCCGGCACTTCCCATTCGCGCAAAATGATTTTTTTGGATGCGGGGGCATCCCATAAGAGCGACCGCGAGGGCTGAGGGACGCGGCCGCAGGAAGGAAGCAGGAGCGTGATCTTGCCCGCCCGGGCATTCGGCCCGGCGGACGCGCCCGGAAGAAGCTCCTCGATGGCGCGGGCCGGCGCGGCGAACGGATGCGCCTTTCCGCGGACACGGCGGGGCGCGCCCGCGCCCCGGCCGGTTTCCGCCCACAGCGCGAGTCGAGCGCCGCAGCGGGCGGTTTCGGGCAGCCAAACGGCGTGAAGGATGATCATTGGGATCGCGCGAAGGATATCATAAAAAAGAGAGCGGGAAATCCCCGCCGGAAAAAAGGGAGGCAGCCGGCGGAAGACCGGCGCGGTGAAGGTTTTCTCACGGCGCCGCCGGATGCCGATAAGAAATGTGCGCCGGCGACCAGAGGGGGGCTGGCCGCGCAACGCACGACAGCATTCTACCATTTTTTTGTTCCGGCGGCTCGGCGGAACCGAGGCGCCGGCCGCGGCGCCCTTGCCCCCGCGCAAGCGGGAATGGGGAACGCCGGGTGGTTTCACGGATTAGTTTTTCCCGTGCCGCGGTATAATACATTTGAAAAACCAAATATATTCCGATGCGTTTCCGCGGTGTCTGACATGAAGCCCTCCGGCGGCATGAGGCAGGTTGCTTCGGTCCTGAAAACCATCTCCCACCCCTCGCGGCTGGCGATCCTTCTGGCGATCGGCAACCGGGAGATCTGCGTCCACCGGCTGCAAACCCTGCTGGGCGGATCCCAATCCCACATCTCCCAGCAATTGATGGCCTTGCGCCGGGCCGGGGTCGTCTGCGCCCGGCGGCAGAACCGCTTCGTCCACTACCGGCTGGCCGACCCGAGGCTGCTCGGCCTGATCCGCGCCGCGGCGCGGCTGAAGCGGGTGGGACTGCCCAAGTCGCCGGCGGCGTGGAAGGGCGGCTGCCCGGACCGCCGCGGAAAGAAGTGATCCGCCGGATGCCGGCCCATCCCATCCATGCGTATTGAGGAGGATCCATCATGCCCGAAGGAAAATGCGTCGGCCGCAGTCACCGGAGCGGCGGCGCGCCGCGTGCCGGCCGCCGCTTTGCGGGAACATCGCCCCGCCCCTGCGGACGGGCCGGGAAGGAAGAGGCCGCCGCGGACTCGCGGCCGGCGGAGACGGAAACATGACCGCCGGCAGGAACGCCGCGCCTCCGCCGGCCGCAAACGAACCGATTATCTCCGTTTCGGGGCTGGTCAAGCGGTTCGCACAAATCACCGCGGTCGACGGCATCTCCTTCCAGGTCAACCGCGGGGAGATCTTCGGTTTGCTGGGGCCGAACGGGGCCGGCAAGACCACGACGATCAACATCCTCACCGGCCTGGCCCGCCCGGATTCGGGCACGGTCCGCATCGCCGGATTGGATTGCAGCCGCGACCCGAAGGCGGCCCAGCACCTGATCGGCGTCGTCCCCGACGAGAGCAACCTCTACCCGGAGCTCAGCGGCTTCGAGAACCTGTGCTTCTGCGCCGCCCTCTACGGGATGCGCAAAGAAGAGCGCCGGACGGGTGCGCGCGGACTGCTTGAGGCCTTCGACCTGGCCGGGGCGGCCGGGCGCAAGGTCGCCGGCTACTCGCGGGGGATGCGGCGCAAACTGACGATCGCCGCCGGGCTGATCCACCGCCCGTCCATACTCTTCCTCGACGAGCCCACCACCGGGATCGACGTCGCCAGCGCCCGCCGGATCCGCGGGCGGATCCGGGACCTGCGCAGGGACGGGACGACCGTTTTCCTGACCACCCACTATATCGAAGAAGCGGAACGGCTGTGCGACCGGATCGCCTTCCTCGTCGGCGGCCGGATCGTCCTCGAGGACAGCGTGCCGCGCCTGCTCCAGCCTCTGCAGAACAAGCACCTGCTGGTTCTGACCGTCCCGGGAGCGGACGGTGCGCTCTGCGCGCGGCTGGCGGAGGCGTTTCCGGAATACGGCGTCACGGCCGACGGCGACGGCGGAGTGCGCATCGAAGCCGCGGCCGCCATTCCGCTGGCCCCGCTGGTGGACTACCTGGCGGAGCGCGGGCTGGATGTGACCGAGGCCCGCCGCCTGCACCCTTCGCTGGAAGAGGTGTTCGTGCGCGTGACGGGCCTGCAGGCGGAGTCGATGCGGAAGGAAAAGGAAAAGGGCGGAGGAGGCGGAGAATGAAGCGCTGGATCGCGTTCTGGAACATCCTCTGGAAAGATATGCGCGCCTATTACCTCAAGCCGCCCAACATCAGCTGGGGGTTGATCTTCCCGCTCGCCTGGGCGGGGATGTTCTTCCTCCGTTCCGGCACGGGGCCAGAGAACATCCGCTCGATCCTGCCCGGGATGATGGCGGTCTCGATCCTGTTCGGCACCACCTCGATGCTGTCCGTCACCGTCACCTTCGAAAAGAAGCACCGATCCTTCGAACGCCTGCTGCTCGCGCCCATTCCGCTCTGGCTGCTCATGCTGGCCAAAACCGGCGGCGCGGTTTTCTTCGGGATCCTCAACGCCTTCATCCCGGCCCTGCTGGCCGCCCTGCTGACCGACCTTACCGGCGTGGATTGGCCGCTGGCGCTGGCGGCGGTGATCCTGATCGCGCTGGCCTCCACCTTCCTGGGCCTGTTCATCGCCGTCTCGGTCAGCGAAGTGTTCGAGGCCCAGACCTTCTCGAACTTCTTCCGCTTCCCGATGATCTTCCTGTGCGGGCTGTTCCTGCCGGTCGCCTCGCTGCCCGTCTATCTGCAGCCGCTTTCCTACCTGCTGCCGCTGACCTACGGCGTGGACATCCTGCACGGCGCGATCCGCGGCGAGAACGCGCTGGCGTATCCGCTTTCCTTCGGGCTGATCGCGCTGTTCGGCGTTGGATTGTTCCTGGCCAGCCTGCGCAACATCTACCGCAGGTGGATCCTGTAGCCGGGCCGGGCCGGAGCAAGCGGAATTAAAAAAACAAGCCCCCGAGCGTTCGTATCGGGGGCCGGCCTCCGATGAAAACCCGTTCCGCTTTCCGGCCGCACTCCGCCCACAGCGCCGGGCGCGCGCCGCAACGGGCGGTTTCGGACAGCCAAACGGCGTGAAGGATGATCTTGAACCGCGCGGAGGATATTATAAACAACGGGGGCGGGAGTATGTACGCCGCGGGGCAAAGAAATCCATCCGTCCGAGGTCCGCCGCGCCCGAGTCCGTCAGCGCCGTCGCTACACACAGACCGGCGGATATCGCGCAAGCCCTTCCGATCCCGCCGAGGAATTAACGGAGGATTCCGCCTCCGGGGAAACAAGGCGAAAACGCGCCCTCCGACTCGGGAAGGAAGCGTCTTGATCGCGCCGGGGGGTACTCAGGCCGAAAACCGCCGGCGGTCCTTCGGAATGCATGATCCTTCCAGAGAGCCTTCGGTTAACAGCCACGGCGACGGGTACTACAAATGGAAATCCCCCGCGGCTTCCGGCTGATAGAGGACCTTTTTCACGCGCAGTTTGCGCTTGCCTGAAGGGACCTCCCACTCGAACACATCCCCCGTCTCGTATCCCAGCATGGCGGTGCCGATCGGAGCCAGGATCGATACCTTCCCCAGCTTGAGATCGGCCTGGTCCGGGAAGACCAAGGTGTAGGTTTCCTCCTCCCCGGTATCCAGGTCTTCCAGGCAGACCGTCGAGTTCATGGTCACCACGCTGTTGGGTATCTCCCCGGCCGGGACGACAGCCGCCCGCTCGAGCTCCTCTTTGAGCCGCTCCAGGTACGGGCTCTTGCGGTATTCGGTGGTGTCGGAATCCAGGATTAATTTTTTCAACCGCCCCAAGTCCTTTTCGGTGATGCAGATCGGTTTCCCGCTCATGGTCCTTTTCTCCTTTCATCCGTCGCGCCGGGTCAGGATTCCGGTCCAGCCGCCTCCGCCAGGCATCCCGCCGCTTCCCTCGGCTCAACTGGACCTTTCTTCCCGGAAAAGCGCCCGGGCCCGCCGTTCGGAAGCTTTTCCCCCGCCGCCGGCTTGCGGAACAAAGAAAAAAGGCGGAAGCCCGGAGGAGGGGAAAGAAGGCCGTCTTCTTTGACGGCGGCAGGTTGCGGAAACGTATGGGCTGGACGGATACGGATATTATTGCGGCGATGAATTCCGCCTTCATTTTACCATGGCGCGGCGGTCGCGAATCCGATCCGGCGCCGGAAGCCGCCCTGCTCCCGCGATCGCCGCGTCGCTCCGGCGCCCCGGTTCACGCGTAAGGTCCGCCACGGCCGCGCCGTCTTCGGCCTCCTGCGGGCCGGGACGATGGCGGACGATAAGGCGTTGCCGGAGAACATGATCCGCGCCGACATCCGGACGACGGATGATGCCTATGCCATGCTGTCGCCGGAGGAGGTTGGGAAGCTGATTGCGGGGCTGTTTTCGAAGGGTGATGTGCAGGAGAGTTCCGCAACCGTCCTTGAAAACGTCCCCAACGAGAAGTTTTCGGAGATGCTCCATGAGTTGGTTAAGCGTATTAAGAAGGAATATTATACGCCCCGCGATATAATTAATCATTATTCGTAGATTATTTGCATCTGCTCAGCCTCAGTAATATTGAAATGAAATCCTGCTCTTTTCCATCCTCACCCCTATCCCCTGTCCCCTTTCCCCTCTCCTGACATATGTCAGGAGAGGGGAAAGGGGTTGTTGGGGTCGGGGGTGAGGAAAGGGCAGTGACGGGGGGGGCTGATGAGAAATAATTATTTTTTTATTGTCACATTTATTCATCCTCGATAATTACATCCCTGAAATATTTTTTTAAGTCTTGTTCTGTTTTTGTTTGTTTATCCCTTTCTGTTTCTTCGATCTTGCCATATAGTGTTTTGACTAATTCCACTATTAATACAGCTCCAGCGGCGCTAAGTAATATAGTTAAGTTTGGCGACAGTTGTTGATATGCACGTAATGCAGAATAGAGATTGAGCCCTTCTGCTGTAATGGCAACAATTTCTATCGCCATTTTTCCATTCTTAAGTAATTGTGGTTTTTTCTTCTTTTTGTAATATTCGGCTATCTTGCTATCAATATATAACCAATATTCACGCAATACAGTTTTTGCTTCCCCGTCATCTTCTGCTTTATATATAGTATCTAGATAATCTAGAGAAATATTTTCTTCTCGAAGGCCTATATGAAAATCAAAATCCAATTGATCTAGTGAGATTATCGCCTTTGTATCGATCTCTATAGAAGGTAATTTTATTATTTTACTATTATTTAAATCCATATACCTAAGCATCTTTTCGCGCTCAGGGAACGCCGATTTAAATAATTCGGCCCCCTTTTTCGATGTAAAGGAAACAATGGATACGTTGTTATTCATCCAGAAGTTCTCGCGGTATGCCCGATCCACAAAGAATTCTATTACTATTTGTTGAGAATTATCGGGGCCTGGATATTCCAATCCAATTCCTTGCCTGACTACTTTGTAATAATCCGATCGATCTATACGTTTTCTACCTTTACTAGCCGCATAGATCCGTGTTCTATCTATTAATCCGTCCAATATATAAATAGCACCCTTATCAGCTAGTTGTAATTTCTCTTTATCAATTAATCGCTTAAGCACTGTTTCATATACTTCCCAAGAAGCTGTAAATTTATTATTTGTCCTATTTAGGGCATTATCTAGGGCTTCAATATATCGGTAATATTCAGGCTCTTTAGAAAATACTTCGTCCGGGGTAATTGTTACTTCATCTAACTTGTTATTTTTTACTTTATTTCGCAACTGTTCTGGGAAGGAGGAAAATATCATCCCCGACTTTATCTGCTTTTCAACAACGCTTAGCAGGTTGTCTGAACCATTGCGAATTCCCGCAACACCGATTTGTGATATTAACTCCCTAAAGGCTGAGTTCTTCCTAAATAGTCGACGTAATCCAAGGTTATCGATCAGCATAGTATCTGAAAAAGCCAATCCTCTTGAATAGAGGATACTGCCGGTCAATAAACGACTTACCCGCCGAGCATCCCTGTCAGGATTTCTAATCTGAAATACGGTGTCAAGCGCTTCAACAAATGTATTATCAGCATTCTTTTTTCCCGGCATAGCATTGATCCCTTCTAGAATATCTTTCTACTTCTTGCTAAAATAAAAGCCCACAATGAAAACCAATCTTTTATCTTTCCTTCCAGGATTAATTTTTCAATATCCTTTTCTGACACCCATATATATTCACCAATACCTTCTACGTCATCCTTGACAATCTTCTGATCGGATTCTATCCTTGCAAGGAATACAGACAATCCACCTTTGCCTTCCTTTATTTCCGCAAGCATTTCCAACTTTTTTTCTACAAGCCCTGTTTCCTCTAGTAATTCCTTCTGAGCGTTTTCATTTGCCGTTAGTTTAGGATCGCCAAAGCCACGAGGAAATTCCCAACTCCAACCCCGTTCTTCATGCCGGAATTTTTTAATCATTAATAATTGCCCTTCTCTTGCACATAACAATATGACTCCGAATCCCCCATCTTGTACTTTTCGGTTTATTTGGCGGATATACCCCCAAACGAAACCATTCGGAAACTCAACCATATCGCGTACTGTCCAGAACCATTCATCCTCAGATAAAACACCAATTTCTATCCAATACTCGGGTAATCCTTTAGAACGCAACTCGGCCTTAATTTTCTCTTGCTCAGCAAGAATTCGTTCCGGATTGTGGATGATTTTAATCTCATTCTTCTCTCCGGTATTCTTAAAAAGCTCGGGGCGCTCTTTCATGAGTGCAAGATACATATTGAATGAATCCATTTAATTTATCCCTTATTCTCTACTGGTTTTTCAGGCTGATAGTCCTCACAGAATATCATTATATAATTATTTTCCTGAAACGATGTTTTTCGTCTGTAGGTAAAGCCCATTTCTATCAGTATTACTATCACGCAATCTAATTCCCGCCTGCTAATCGCACTGCATATTCACCGCCCCCATCAGGCATTCCTTGCAGAGAAAGCCATACGCCACACCGGAGGCTTGCCCGGTCGAAGCATAATCCACATGCGCTAAGCAAACCATCCTGCGCTTGCAGGATGGGCAAACCGGGTATTCCGGCCATTGCACCCAACCCGGAAAGCCTCCGAATCGCTCCATTCCGGTCGGTAACCAGGCCACTCTCTCGTACGGGGAACGTCTTTGTTTGCCGATCCGGATCCGGTTCATCGACCAGAACGCTCCGATTTCATCCGGATCGGGAAAGGCCTCCGGAAGGTTGGAGGGTTTCTCATTGTGCGGGCTCCACCGGAAGCCGCCTTGTGCATCCAATTCGGTGAAGATCGCTGCGTACTGCACGCAGCGCGTGCACATGCCGAGAATTATCTTCCCGCCGTCAAGTCCGATTTCCCTGGTTCTTTCGTCCGAAAGATCAAATTCGAATGTCGGTTTCAACTCCGTTCCGCACCACGGACAGGATCCCCGAGTAATCTCGGTCGGTTCACGATCGATCAAGTCCAAGTCGTACGCCGTCGGCAGATAGAGATCCCTGCGCTCGCCCTTTCCCGTCAATTCCCAACCGGCCATGGGAATGAGGTGCGAAATCGTGGGCGCGAGTTTTTCCGCCTCCGGACTCCCCCAATCCACATTCTGATCGGCCATGGCGGCCAGTTCCTTTTGCGCAGGAATATCCCCGATCCAAGCCAAGGCATAAATCAACCCCCGTTTCATCTTCGGTTCTTTTTCGGACCGGATCCTTTTTATGATCATCTCCCGGACATCAGGTTCCGCATACCGGAAATACTCATACCAATCGAAAAACCTGCGTTCGATGATTTCAGGATAATGGCCTTCCAGAGAACCGGGAACCAACAGGGAAAGGTTGAGGAGTATTATTTCACAGGTTTTTTCATCTTTGGAATGGAGAACCTTTTGCGCCAGTTTCTTACCTTCGGCCGTGGATAGTTCATAATAGGCGGAGATGAGCCTTTCCGCGTCTTTTTCGTCTCGCGGTAGATTCCAACCATGGGTCAGGGACAGGATCGTTTGCATGGGTTTCAACGGGAACTCCAATCACTGCTTGGGTTTTACAATCGGCAGCTTGGATATCTCTTTTGGATCGTAGGTGAACACGCCCAGGTAAACCCATTTTCCGCGGTATACGGTCAATCCGGTGATCCTCCCCCACCCGCTTGTTGTTTTCGCGTCGATCCGGACGCATTCCTTTTTCTCAAGCTCTCCGCTGGTGTGCGCCTTGGATATCGGCTGGTCGTAGATCATGGTCGTTTCGTAGGCGCAGGCTTCGGGCGCGTTAATCCCGGCCGCCGGGATGACCAGCAAGCCGCAGAGCGCCGCTCCCGCGATGATGGCCGCGGCGGCCAATCCCAACAGCCACCGATGGTTCCTTTTTGGAGAAACCGGTTTTACTACCGGTGGTGTTTTTGCGGGCGACGCAACAGGTGCGGCCTTGGCAGGACCCGCCGGCGCCTTGGCTTCGCTGTGCGCCGTATCCTTCGCCTTGGCCAGCCATTGCTTGGCGAATTTTAGATAACCGGTGATCTCCGAGTCGGTCTTTGCGGCGATTTTTTTCACCGGGTCCACAGCGGATAGTCTGTTCTGCGCCTGGCATTTGTCCGAATAATCGATCAGCGCGTCCAGCGTTTCCAGTTGCGACCGGGTATCCAGCCGGATGACGGCCGGGCTTTCAAGAATCCTCTTTATCCAATAATCCGTCTTCCCGCACTTCACCGGACAATCCGGATCGATCGCCAATCTCACGTCGGGATGGGTGAATACCAGGCCCCCCTTGATGTGACCGGCCAGCTCCGCGCCGGCCTTCGCCGCCCGTCTTTCCAGGGTCCGGCCAAGTTCCTTGGTTTCACGCTGCCACTGGGCGTCGAATCCCTTCTCCATGTCCTGGCGTTCGTTCACCGGTATGCCTCCCCGGGCGTAGTAGGATTTGATCCTCGACCAGCGGCCGTTCTTGAAGGAAAGCGCCCCGCTCCAATACTTGCTCTCGAGGTTCCAGGCGCCGGAATCGCCCAGGATCAACACATCGACGTCGAGGCTCATATCCACCAGCAAGCCCCGGATGGCCATATGGGTATCGGGCAAACGGAAGGCGAGGCTGCGGATCAGTTCCACCTCCCCGATATCGCCGTCTTTTTCGATCGCCGCAAATCCGGACTCGACGGCCCTCCACCATCGGGGCATGATGTCGGGAGACGGGGGGTGTGACAGCCTGTCATTATCACGCTTCAGCAACCGGTACCGGATGTAGAAGTATATGGAGAGCGGCAGGGTTACCACGGCCAGAATAACGGTCAGGCTTGCCAATAACGAACCGATTGCGAGGCGGAGGTATTCTTTCTGCTTCGAGATGCTTTGTGCGAGGTATGGATTTAGGTCTTTGTTTACTTCCTTCAGTTCCCCGGCCCATTTGCGGTCGAGCGTGGCAGATGAATCCTGCGCGGATCGATACCCATCGGTCAGGTTTTTCCAGCGATTGGCGATGATGTGCATGGTCCCCTCCAGTGATTATTGATGCGTCAATTATCTGTCCGATCAGGCCTATTCTTGATAATCGCTTTTGGATTTATGCCCGTTTTCCCCCTTCGTTCAATCATGCGCAAGTTCAGGAATCTGCCTTTACACCAGCCAAAAACAATGCGTTTATGGACAGAACCTATTTATTATGCTATATTTACTACGTAAATGAAACCCTGTCTGACCGAAGTCTGACGTTATGCGCCAGATACATATGTAGGTCAGATGGGGTTTTCTTTTTTCCCCTTTCTCCGCGGTTTGGTAAGCGTAGATTCGAACACTCCATCCGCGGGAACGAAATTCCAATGCAGATAGGGATCACTCCACTGTCGGTTGGCATCTCCATGCAAGCTGGTGCTAATGCCAATGTTGAACCTCGGATGTATTTTCCCAATTTCCGCCAAGATAAAGCGGTAAAGTTGTTCCTTTGCGATCGTGCGTTTTCTCCGCCGGCTCGAATCAGCCAGTTTTTCCTTGTGCTTATCGTTTAAACGGAATGACATGGAACCAAATACGATATCCAGGCATTGCAGGAGGACATGGTTGCGGGTGCGCACTTCCGTGATATCCTCGCGCTGGATGTCGACGGTGCGCCATCTTTTTGTTTTTGTCAGGCCCAGCAGATAGCCCTTGAACTGCGCGGTTTTTTCCTCGGTGTCGGGGAAGGTATCAAAATACAGGCGCATCCGGATTGGGCCCGGCGCGAATTCCAGCCCGAAGGCATGTTTGATGAACTGGTAATAGAGTAGAAAGTATTCGAATTCCACTTGCATGCGCGCCAAAGCCCGCGGCCGATTCGCATTCTGGTGGAACATTACCCGAACACGGAGATTCCCCCTGGAGATCTCTTCGAAGAACGCATGGATAAGCCGTTTGTATTTTTCAAGATACCGATCGGTGACTTTCTCCCATTTGATCTCGCCAAACAGATTTTGACCGGTTTTAACTTCTCCAAGGCGCCTTGAAACGCGTTGATATTATGATGCACCTACCAGGACTCCGCCATAGAAATTGGAATAGTATTTGCCGCGCTTATCGGACTCGTCGCAGAATAGAATATATTCTTTTTCGGACACTGCTTCCCCTCGTCTATTTCGGCTCCCATTCGTTATCGGGCATCATATTTGGCGATGAAATCCAATTCCTCATCGTTCACCCCCCCCCCGATAACGAGCCGGTGTTGCGTCAACCTAATCCATTTATGGGTTAGCGAGACGCGGGTAATATTTCATCAGAAGTAACCCTTCCGGCTGTTTGATGCTCTGTGCATCTCGGTCCTTGCCTGCCGCTCAGTCTGAAAATTCCGGCATGTTACTCCGTCTATGGTCTTGGGGATTCATACGTCAGCCCGAACACCGTATCCGTCAGCCAGCGCCGGAATCCCTCATTATCCATGAACTGTTTGAACAACTCGGTGTCGTCCCTCAGCACCGTCGTCATCACCCGGGCGAGCGCCTTGTCGTGCTCGATCCGGGCGTTTTGTCTGTCGGAATTCAGTCGCGCATTTTGGTACGCCTTGTCCGCAGCGACCCGGCTGGGGATGTCCTCGGTGATCAGCTTGTGTACCCGGTCGGCATCGGACCAGGGGATGTTCCCGAATTGGTCATTGAAGGCTTTGATGATGTTGGAAAGCCGGTCGAGTTCGGGTTCGGGCAGGTGGCCGCCGCCGAGCGCGGGGACCGGGCCAATCTCCGCGTCAGCGTCGGGAAGCTGGATCCGGATGGCCGCCTGTTTTTCCACTCGATAACTGTCCATGTCGATCGCTTCGAGGATCCCACGCGCGAGGTCTTCTTCCACCGGCGCCGGTAATTTGGGAACCAGGAATGTTAAGAAGATTGAAAGCTTTTCCCAATCGGCATTGGTATACGGCAGGATCGAGGATAGGAATCCGTATGTCCGCAGGAAGGCTTTGGCCTTTCCCTTGAAATCGACCTGCCCGTCCTCGTTCAGCCGCCCCCGGTATTCCGCGACGCTGGCGTCGAGGATCGGGTCGAGCCGGTCGCGGTCGGCGCCGCCCAGATAGAGCGCTACGAGCTCTTCCACCTGCACGGGTGCATAGACCTGATAATCGTCGAGTGATGCCTTCAGGTCGTGCAGTTTGTTGGGATCGGTCTCCTCCGCCAGAATCGTCGTCCGGTAGTAGTCGGAGAACGCCAACTGGATCGTGTCGGAGTCGTTCATGAAGTCGAGCACGAACACGTCGTGCTTCTTCGGATGCGCCCGGTTGAGGCGCGAAAGGGTCTGCACGGCCTTGATCCCGGAAAGCACCTTATCCACGTACATCGTGTGCAGAAGCGGTTCGTCGTATCCGGTCTGGAATTTATCGGCGCAGATCAGAAAACGATACGGATCCTCCTGAATTTTGTCGGCGATTTGGCTGGAAGGGAAACCGTTGAGAGACGCCTCAGTGACCTTGACCCCGCCGTATTCGTGCTCGCCCGAAAACGCCACAATCGCCCGGTAACGGCTCTTGCGCTCGGCCAGGTAGTCGCGGATGGCGTGGAAGTACTGTATTGCGCGCTCGATGCCGCTCGTCACGACCATCGCCCGCGCCTCGCCGCCGATTTTATTCAGCGCCAAAACTTGCTCGTGGAAGTGGTCGACCATGATCTCGGCTTTGAGCCGGATGGCGTGTTCGTGGCTTTCGACGTAGCGGCGCAGTTTTTTCTTCGCCCGTTTGGTGTCGAATTCGGGGTCGCCCTCGATTTTCTTGACCAGCTTGTAGTAGCTGTCCACCGGCGTGTAATACTTAAGCACATCCAGGATGAAACCCTCCTGGATGGCTTGCTTCATCGTATAGCTGTGGAACGGCCGGTGCTTGACCTTGCCGTCCGGCTGCGGCTCGGGCTCGCCGAAAATCTCGAGCGTCTTGTTCTTGGGCGTGGCCGTGAAGGCGAAGTAGCTGGCGTTGGGCAGCAGCTTCTTGGATTCCATCAACCGGTTGATCTTGTCTTCCAGCGTTTCGTCTTCGTCCTCGGCTCCGGCCGCGGAGAGCGCCATCGACAACGCCGCCGAGGTGCGGCCGCCCTGGCTGGAGTGCGCCTCGTCGATGATGATCGCGAATTTCCGCCCGCGATGCTCGCTGCCGATCTCATCGAGAATAAAGGGGAACTTCTGCACCGTGGTGATGATGATCTTCTTTCCCTCGGCGATGAACTTGCGCAGGTCCCCCGAACGCTCGGCATGGCCGACCGTGGCGCTGACCTGGGCGAATTGTTTGATCGTGTCGCGGATCTGCTGGTCGAGGAGGATCCGGTCGGTGACGACGATGATCGAATCGAAGACAGCGGCGTCGTTCTTTTTCAAGCCGATCAGCTGGTGCGCCAGCCAGGCGATGGAGTTGGATTTTCCGCTCCCCGCCGAGTGATGGACCAGGTAGCGCCGGCCGGCGCCGGCTTCCCGGATGTCGGCGAGCAGTTTGCGCACCACGTCGAGCTGATGGAACCGCGGCCAGATTTGAACCGCTTTTTTCTTACCGGACTTCGGGTCCTTGGTTTCGATGATCTGCGCGTAGTTTTCGAGAATGTCTGTGAGGCCGTCGCGGGTGAGGATTCGCTTCCAGAGGTAGTCGGTTTTCAAGCCGTCCGGATTGGGTGGATTGCCTGCGCCGTCGTTCCAGCCCCGGTTGAAAGGCAGGAACCAGGCGCTCTTGCCGGCGAGGTGGGTGCAGAAACGCACTTCATGGTCGTCCACGGCGAAATGCGCCACGCAGCGCCCGAACTCGAAGAGCCTCTCGCGCGGATCGCGGTCGCGCTGGTACTGCTGGATGGCGTCCTCGACCGTTTGCTTGGTCAGGCTGTTCTTCAGTTCGAAGGTGGCGACGGGCAGACCGTTAATGAATAGGCACAGGTCGAGCGAATGCTGGGTTTCATCCCGGCTGTAGCGCAACTGGCGGGTGACGCTGAAACGGTCCGCGGCAAAGCGCTCGGCAGCTTTGGCGTTGCCCGGCGAGGGGGTTCCGAAAAACAGGTCGATGTGGTGCGGTCCGTGCTTAATGCCGTTGCGTAAGACGTCGATGGTTCCGCGCTTGCTGATTTCGCCCTGCAACCGCGCCAGGAACGAGCGGCGCGCAGGGCCGTCGCGGCCGAGTTCGAGCGCGTCGGCGGTTTCCGGCTGGGTCGCGTTCAGGAAAGCCGATAATTGGGCGAGGTCGACGCAATATTCGCGGTCGTAGGCTTCCGGATCGCCGCAGATCCATCCGGCTCCGTAGGCCGCCGGCCGTTCATGGACAGCTTGGGCGTCTCCCGTTTCGCCCGCCATCGCCGAGCCTTCGGCGGACAGACACGGCGAGCCGGTCAACGCCGCGCAGATCAGACTTTCGAGGCCGCGTTCGGAGATGTCGGTGACGCTCACTGCGAGATTTGCCCAGGCAGGGGAGACACCCATTCCTTTTCCATGAGGGTCTCCGCTGCGATTTTTATTTGACGGGGGGTAAACTGACGCTTGCGCTCGTTCCACGAATAGGTGCGATCGACTACCTCCTCCTGCGAACGCACCGGCTCGTTCTTCATCACCCAATGGACGGTGGAAAGCAATTCCAATCCAAACGGCGATTCGAAACCATCCACCAGCGAAGCCACCCGGTCGAAACGAACGCGTGTATCCTCATGCTCATTCAGGATAGTTTCGGCATCCGCCACCGCCCCGGGCACAAGAGTTAATTGCTTATGGGGCGCGTCGCCGCCGTTGTTGTATCCGGCGACCATGTACCCGTCGATTTCATGCAAAACGTGGCGTAAATTTTCCGCATACGGGCCAAAGAGACCTTGCTTATATCGAAGCTGTAAAGGCTCTCCGGCCTCCTGCATAAAATACATCAGTTTATGCAATTCCAGAAGAGTAATGAAAGGATCGAGCAGACCGCCGAGATAGCGGGACATCAATCCCACCAAGGCGGCCCGGCCGGGAGTCATTTTTGGCACATCACGGCGGTGCTTCATGACGTCCGACGCCGGCGCCCCTTCCGGCTTATAAATGAGAACGGTCACATCGGTCAGCGGACTCAATGCTTGCTCGATGCGCGGCCGCACCTCGCTGGCCCAATCCAGCCCGCCCAGACCGGCCCCCAAGGGCGGGATCGCAATCGAATGAATACCCTTGGAACGAATGACTCCCGCAAGCGCCGTCAATCCGGCTTCGATATCTTCGATCCGGCTCTTACCCCGCCAGTGGCGTTTGGTGGGGAAATTGATAATGAACCGCGGAGGGTCTATCCGGCCGGTTTCAAAGACAAACATGCGGCCGGGCTGAATTTCCTCCCGTTTGCAGGCCGCGGCATACGCTTTGAAGTTGTCCGGATAGGCGGTTTTGAACTGCAACGCGATTCCGCGCCCCATCACGCCGACGCAATTGACGCTGTTGACGAGCGCGTCGGCCTTGCTGTTCAAAATGTCGCCGCTTTTATATTCGATCATCGCGGTCTCCTTCATGGATAATACCATTCCGTGCGGATTTCCGCCCCCGGATGATGGCCCGTTTTCGGAAGGGCATTCGCCACCCTTTGGTAGATTCCCTGCGAATGTACCCCGATCCGTTCCACCAAGCTCCAGGGAAAGCTGCGTTCCAGAAGGAATTCGGCTTGTTTTCCGTCTTTGCATAACCTCCATTCGGTGGCTTCCACCGCGTCCCAATTTATTTCGCCAAGCCGGTCAAGGTCGCACCGGTCCTCAAAATACCGGGCGCCCGCGTTGGATAATGTGAAAGCCCAACGCCGGCCATTTGCATCGGCCCAGGCGACTACCGAACGCAGGTCGGCTTCGAGATGGATAATGGGATCCTGCCCGCCATGGTAGGTTAGTTCCGGATGATTGCCCTGGGCGATCATGTACAGCATGACCGAACGCGGTCAAAAGTAGAAAGGCACGCAATCCCCCACGAACAGGTCGGGATGGCTGGAAAGACGCAGCTCTTCAAGCCGCCGCCGCTTAACCCCGCTCATCCCGATGGGAGTTCCGGTAAGCGGATGCCTTTGTTTCTCCCGATCGCATCAGATTTGTCCGTCGGCAATGATGGATTCCAGCAGGTCCACATGAACGATATGATAAATCTTGGGCTGCGCCGGAACGGTCATGATTCGGCCTCCTCCGGCGCCTCATCCATCTCACCGGATTCCGCTTCTTCCGCGCCATTCTCCGATTCTTCTTCGATCGGCTCGGGTTCCTCCATCTCATCCGGCAGGCGCGCCGCCGCCTCGCGCACGTCGAGTTTGCCGGTGACCACGTCGGCGATAAGGCGGGTGCGGTATTCGCGGATAATTGAAATCTCGCGATGCATTTTTTCGATGGCAATCGCTAAACTTGTTGTTGATCCTTGGATTTTTTCAGCAATAAACTCCTGTTCTTGTCTGGGAGGAATTGGTATTGTAAGGTTCTGAATCCTTTCGACGGCAAGCCCAGGTTGTGCCGCTGCTATTGAATATTGATTAAGATTCATTATTCGTAATACTGCAGCTAACCAATTTAAATCGTTGGTTCCATGGAGTGTGGTTACTACTGCATGCTCTGAAGCCCAAAAACGGCCATGTGCAACATGAACATTTCCACATAATGCCCCTTGACGCCCGAGTAAAATAAAATTTCCATCATGTGTATATTGAGATGTATAACCTCGTATCCCGTTACCACCGAATACGGGATAATCACCCTTCGGCTCGATTGAAATTGCAGTAATGCCCTCACCACTCCTCATTGAGCATAGGTTTTTTAATCGCCTAATTTCCCAGTGCTCCGGCACCTCCCCCAACCACGCCACGCCGGACGGCTTGAGGCGGACGTTTGGATCGAGCCCGCGGGTGACGGCGCGGTGGATGATGGCCTGCTTCTGCTCCTCCAGCAGTTTGATCAGCTTCTGCTTGGCGCGAATGTATCGCCGTATCCGCCGGTCCATGTAGTCGAGGAAGCGGACGATGGCTGCTTGTTCGCCGCTCGGCGGAAGAGGCAATAATTGTGAAGAGAATTCCTCAAAACGGAAATCCGTTGATCTCTCCCGTATTCCCTTTGCTAGGGCTTGAATCCACGCGCTCCGAGCCATCTCTCTTACTGTAAATGCAAAGTAGTGCGAGTTAGCCGCCTGCATAGGCTTACATACCGAATAAACAGGTGTGCCCTTTCCATCGGAATCAGCAACCCCGATTGCACCCGCAAAGGCATCCATTGCATGTATTACAAGGTCACCCTGCCGAATTCCTTGATATCCGATTTCCTTCAAGGACTCGGTAAATCCACGTAGTCTTCTGTTCTTCCTTAATGTAACTGAGCCATCGCGAAAACAAGTAACCACTTCATCAAAATCGCGAACGATACGATTCATTTTTCGAAATAACCATTTCGCGCGCCTCATATTCCAATGGTACGGGATCTTCCCGAGCCACGGCACGCCGGAGTCCTTCATTTTAGGATAAGCCTTTAGCTCGGCGATCATACGTGTTTACCCTCGCCCGGAACCTGGAGCGGAATGCCGTCGGCCCGCGCGTGTTCCTGGTTTTCGGCATCGTACGCCCACCGCGCAGGATTCGCGGCGATATACTCGCGGATGCGCCGCAACGACGCCTCGTCGCGGATGATGTGTTCGTAATAGTTGCGTTGCCAGACGTTGGCGACGTCCGTGTTCGATCGGAACCATTTCGTCACGCCGATTTTAAACCCGCGCACAATGGATCCCACGGTCCTGGACGGGGAACGGAACCGCACCGCCGCGCGGACATCCGCACCACGGGATGCGGTCCGCAACACGGGTCCCCGTAGGGGCGAATAATTATTCGCCCCTGCGGAAATACCGTTCGCCCCTGCGGAAATACCATTCGCCCCTGCGTCCCGCGCCATCCCGATATCCGCCGAATTGTCAATCACGATGATCCCGTGAATATGGTTCGGCATCACTACGAACGAATCCAATCGCACCGCCGGGTAATGGGCGGGAATTTCCATCCAACACGCCCGCGCTGCTCGACCGCCGTCTTTCAGGATGACCCGGCCGCCTGCCGCCTCTCCAAACAGGCATTGGCGGCCGGCCGTGCAGATGGTTACAAAATAGGCGCCGTCGGCCGCGTAATCGTAGTTAGGCAGCCGGAGCGATTTACGACGAGGTTTTTCCGGTATATCGCCCTTCATGCCCCATTGCCCCCGATGATCTCATCCAAGAGACCCTTGGTTTCCTTGTCCAGCGCCAGGATGTCGGTGCGGATTTCCTCCAGCGTGCGCAGCGGCTGCGGCTTGTAGAAGTAGCGCGTGAAGCTGATCTCGTATCCGGTCTTGACGCTCTCGGCGAGGATCCAGGCGTCCGCGGCGTGCGGAAGCACTTCGCGGCGGATGAAGGGCTCGACGCCGCCCTTTTCCAGCATCGGCACCTGCTCGGTGTCGCGCAGGTCCGGGTCGGGCTCGTATTCGACGACGGCCGCTTTTCCGCCGATGGTCACCGGGAACAATCCGCGCAGCGGATCGGCGGCGGTTCCCTTCCTATGAATCTTGCGGATGACCGGCGGCGCATCCTCGGCGCGCTCGGAACTTTCTTTGAGCGCCTTGATTTCCTTCGGCGAATATTCCTTTTCGGGGTCGATGCCCTTCAACCGGAGCGGGCGTTCGACCGTCACCTTCCAGTAGCCGAAGGCGGCGTTCGGGAAGATTTTCGATTGCTCAGTTTCCTCGAACCGCAGGAATGCGTCGCAAATCCGCTCGATATCTTCAGGCGAGAGCTCGCAGTTCTTCTTGCCCAGGTTCTTACGCAGCGGCTTGTACCACTGCGTGGCGTCGATGAGCTGCACCTTGCCGGCGCGGTGTTTGGGCTTGCGGTTGCCAATCACCCAGATGTAGGTGGCGATGCCGGTGTTGTAGAACATATTAAGCGGCAGGGCGACGATCGCCTCCAGCCAATCGTTCTCGATGATCCAACGGCGGATGTTGCTCTCGCCCTGCCCGGCATCGCCGGTGAACAGCGATGAGCCGTTGTGCACCTCGGCGATCCGGCTGCCGAGCTTGTTGCCGTGCTTCATCTTGGAAAGCATATTCGCCAGGAACAGCATCTGGCCGTCGCTCGAGCGGGTTATCAGCGAGTATTCCGGATCCCCCGCGTGCTCGATGACAAAGCGCGGGTCCTTGATCCCGCCCTTGCCGCCCATCCGCTCCAGGTCGCTTTTCCAGCTTTTTCCGTACGGCGGGTTGGAGAGCATGAAGTCGAATTCGCGCGAGGGGAAGGCGTCGTTGGAGAGCGTGGAATACTCGGGGCCGCCGACGATGTTGTCGGCCGCCTCGCCCTCGCCCTTGAGCAGCAGGTCCGCCTTGCAGATGGCGTAGGTCTCGGAGTTGATCTCCTGTCCGTAGAGGTGCGTGGCGACCTGCTTGCCGTGCTTCCCGGCCAGCTCCTTGAGCGTCTCTTCCGCCACGGTCAGCATGCCGCCGGTGCCGAGCGCGCCGTCGTAGAGCAGGTAGGTCCCGGATTCGATTTCGTCGGCGATCGGCAGGAAAATCAGGTTCGCCATCAGCCGCACCGCGTCCCGCGGGGTCCAGTGCTCGCCGGCCTCCTCGTTGTTTTCCTCGTTGAAGCGCCGCACCAGCTCTTCAAATACGGTCCCAATGGCGTGGTTGTCGAGGCCGGGTGTCTTTTCCGAGCCGTCGGAATTCAGGACCGGGTTCGGGCTGAGGTTGATTTCGGGCGAGAGGAACTTCTCGATCAGCGTGCCCAGCGCATCGGCCTTCGAGAGCCTTGGAATTTGGTTGCGGAACTCGAAATTTTCGAGGATCTCCTGGACGTTGGGCGAGAAGCCTCCGAGGTAGGCTTCGAAATCAGCCCGGAGCTGCTGCTGGCTGGCGCGGGCCTTTAAATCGCGCAGGGTGAATTTGGAGGTGTTGTAAAAACCCTGCCCGGCCGCCTGGCGGAGCGCCGGATCCTGGTTGGTAATTTTCGCCTTATCGAGCTTCTTCTTCATATCGAGCACGGCCTGCTTGGTAGGCTCGAGCACCGCGTCGAAGCGGCGCAGCACCGTCATCGGCAGGATCACGTCGCGGTACTTGCCGCGCACGTAGAGGTCGCGGAGCACGTCGTCGGCGATTCCCCAGATGAAGTTGGCGATCCAGTTCAGTTGTGGTTGGTCCATAGCGCTCCGGTGTTGTCGTTTCTTAGGGCTTGCCACGCTTGTAAAAGCAGGGAATATGCCCAATTATAGATCAATCCCAATACTCTGGTTCTGAAGCGGAGTAGCCGGGACCGCATTTCCGCTTCGGTGGCCGGAAAATTGCGCGAAAAAAATCCATGATTTATCTCCCGCCCCGGCGCGGCGCGGTATCTTACAGCGCCTACTTCGGCCACCCGGGACCGCCGGCCTTCTCCGACGACAGCCTGGTGGAGAACGTCGTCATAAAAGACAACTTCCTGGATCCGCAGGGCGTGGGCAGCGACGCCTCGCGCCCGACCGGGATCCTCCTCCTGGCGGGGAACATGGGCAACAGCGGCAACTTCATCCGCGGCGTGGAGATCACCGGCAACGAAGTCTCGGCCGACGCCGAGTACGGCGTGGCGATCCACGCCGCGGCGATCGACTCCTCCTCCTACCTGCCGGATCCGGGCGCCGCACTGCGCGAGAACGCCGTGGAGGACGTGCCGGTGGAAGGCAACATCCTCCGCACGCAGATGGCCGCGATCACGATGTATGCCGCGTCGGGGGAATATTACCTCCCCGCGCCGGGTGATCCGCCGCTTTCGGGTGAAACCGGGCGGCCGGCGAACATCCGCATCCTCTCGAACCAATTGCCGGATTTCCAATTCGAAGGGATCAGCCTGTTCGGCGGCGAGGGCGCCGGCGACAACCGGGTGGACGGGGTGCGGATCGAAGCGAACACCATCGCCTCGAAGGACATCACCAAAGGGGTGGCGTTTTTCGTCTACGGCGGAGGGTGCAGCGGCCGCGGAGTGGTCTCGGAACGCAACCAAATCACCCGCCTGGTCATTCAAGGAAACCAAGTCGCTTGCAACAGCCTGCTGTGGCTTTCGGGCGGGATGGAAGAACTCGCCGCCGACAACCTGGTGGAATTCTACCTCGCGGAGAACGGCGTCACCCCCGCCGGGGCGGAGACGGGGATCGTCGATTCCGCCGCCAAGGAGAGGCGGGGAAACCGCGCCGTGCGGCTTGAAACCGAGCCGGCATGGGATTTTTAGATTTAGATTTTTCCATCGAGCGGCCGCCGGGCGATGATTGTGAAATCGGCCCGGGCCGTGGGGCGGGCCGCGGAAGCATCGCCCCAGCGCGGCGCCGGGCGCCATCCCGCCCTGCCCCTGCCATCCTCCCCCGCATCCCGTGGCATGGGAAGCGGGGGGGCGGGATGGCGGATTCACCCTGCAGCCGGCAGCCATCACGGGGGGGCGGAATGGGATGGATGGAACCGGGCCGCTCGTTGCCTGCGGACGGGAATTGAGGAGCGGAAAGCGGATGGAGTTCAATGCGATCCATGGGCGATTGACGGCAGGATAAAGAAGATCGCTCCCCATCGGACTGAATTTACAGAATGAAGGATAAGCTAACCGCAGTTTGCGAACGGTTCATGAAGGTCTGTAATAGGGAATGTCCGGATCATCCTTCCATTCCGCATCCGAAACGATTGGCCTGTTAATTTTGTGGCTATTTCAATTCAAGAACGCCCCCATCCAGGCAAGGATCAACGCATTCCAAACCGTCCTGACCGTCCAGCCATTCGCGGATCCGGAGAAATGAGGTCGGTTGCATTTTTTGGGGGACCCTGCCACAGCTATTCCCGGGTTCCAAACCCCTTACCGACCAATTATTCCAACGGATAAGTAAAGCATCTGGGATGGGTTTGGTTGGGGGGAGTGATATTCCGGAGGGGATGGATTGTACGGCGACCTGCATTTCGCGTTTTTCTCCAGTCGCCTATAGAGGTATACTTCCTTACACACCGCGGGATGGTTGATAGGAGAGACACAGGATCAAGAGAATTGATTCGATTGGGTATCGCCAGTAGAGGCAACATCGGCGCCCAGAAGCGGGTTTTCTTTGACGCTTGGTTGCGCGAAGGCTTTCACTGGCCGGGGACAGATCCCGGCGGCAACGTATGGCTTAACAGTTGCTATGAATAGATAAAGAGTCCGAACCAATCGCGACCCGTGCAAAGGATAAAAGTGAGTGAATATGGACGAAATTGTAAACCCATATATTGCCGGCGCACCCGTTACCGAAGCCAGGATGTTCTTCGGCCGGGAGGATGTCTTTGATTGGATCCGGAATAACCTTTCCGGACGGTATGCCGACCACATCTTGGTTCTCCACGGTCAAAGGCGGGTGGGGAAGACATCCGTCCTCAAGCAACTGGGAAACCGCCTGCCGGAGCGTTTTATCCCGGTTTTCTTCGACTTTCAAGGCCGTACGCACACGACCCTGGACCGTTTTTTATGGTGGCTCGCGCGTGAAATTGTCCGGGGGCTCAAGCAAGCCCATAACTTGGACGTTCCGTTGCCGGAAAAAGGCCTCTTTACTGCCGATTTGGAATATTTCGAACATCAATTTATCCCCGGCTTAAAGCCCATTCTTGGCGACCATTCGCTGCTGCTGACATTTGACGAATTTGACAATTTGGAAGAATCGGAGGTCCGGGAAGCGCTGGCCCGCCCGCTGATCGATTATCTGCGCCGGCTGCTGGAACAACAGGGGCTTAATTTCATATTCTCCATCGGTTCCTCGGGACGGAAACTGGAAAACATGCAGGCCGCGTATACCGATTTTTTTAAAACGGCCCTGTACAAAAAGATCAGCTTTCTTTCCGAGGATGAATCGCGCAACCTGATCACACTGCCGGTGGAAGGCCTGATTAATTACCAGCGTCCGTCCGCCCATTCCATTTATCAGATCGCTTCCGGTCATCCATACTTCACCCAGCTGATCTGTCATGAATTATTCGCGCGCTGCCAGCGGACGGGCCAACGGGAAATCGGCAAATCGGATGTCGAAGCCGTTCTGGACGATGTGGTGGAACGCGGAACGGTCAATTTAAAATTCCTCTGGGACGAGGCCGCGGATCTGGAAAAATGGTCCCTGGCGGCCCTCGCACAGCTCGGTCCGGCGGACAGCCGCGGCCTTGCCGACTTTCTGCGCAAGCAGCGCGTCCGTTTCAGCGACTCCAATTTGACATCCGCCTTGCTCCACTTGCGCGAGAAAGATGTGCTCACTCCGGACAATCACTTTGTCATCCACCTGCTCAAACTGTGGTTGTGCAAAAACCGCCCCCTGGAGCAAGTGCGCGAGGAACTGACCGAGATAAATCCCATCGCCAACCGCTATATCGAGATTGGGATGGAGTTCAAAGACAGCGGCGTTTACGAAAAGGCCATTGAAAGTTTCCAGGAAGCGCTCGCGGTCGCCCCGGAAAATGCCCAGGCCCTGGTCAACATCGCCCTGGTGTATATGGAGCAGAAATCCTATGAGAAGGCGGTGGTCGAGTTTGAGAAGGCATTGGCGATTGACGACGAAGACGTTGCGGCCCGGTCCGGGTTGTGTGAAGCGCATCTGGCGATCGGCAACGCCGCCGCGGACCGGGGCCGGATCCGCGAAGGAACCCAATCCTTTCAACGCGTATTGTCCATCAACGCGGAGCATACCGAGGCGCGCCAACGCTTGGCCGAAATCCAGCGCCAACAAGCCGAAAAAGCGCTCAAGGAAGGGCGGGATGAGCAAGCCTTGTCCGCATTTGCCGAAGCGTTGAAATACACCCCCGAAGATCCGATCCTCATCGAACGGGTTCAGTCCGTCCAGTCGGAGAAAAAAGCAAAGGTTTTGGCAAGTCTCGTCGCAAAATCCGAGAAGGAGATATCTGCGAAAAACCTGGATTCCGCGGCGGCCACGTTGGAAGAAGCGCTTCGATTGGCTCCCGAGGACGCCGCGCTTCAAAAGCGGTTGGCGGAAGTCCGTCAATTATTGCAAACCGCCCGCTTGGAAATCCTCCGGGCGCGGTCGAAACAAATGGAGGCGGAAAAAAACTGGGAAGCGGCCATCGCATCCCTGAAGGAATATCTGGCCTTAATGCCGGATGACGAGAGCGTCCAAAAAAGGCTGGCCGCAAATCAGATCCAGCAGCGCGAAGCGCAGCGAAATTCCCTGCAATCAAAAGCGCAAAGTTTATCGAAGGCCGAAAAATTCAGCGACGCCTTGACCGCATGGAACGAGCTTTTATTGCTTGCGCCCGATGACGCGGAAATGATTCGCGGGGAGATGGGTAAAGTGGAAAGCGCCCAATCCCTGGCGCAGACGTATTCCGAAGCCCAGCGGGCAATGGCGAAAAAGAATTACGCCAAAGCCATCGGCCTGATGAAAAGCATCGTCATTAATAACCCGGACTACAAAGACGCTTCGCAAATATTGGCCCAGGCGGTTGAGCTGCGCCAGAAAACACGCAAATTCTGGCAGTCGCGGTGGCTTTGGGGAGGCGTGGGAGCAATGGCAATCCTGGTGCTGGGTGGGTTGGCTTTGCAAAGGATGGTGCCGTCGTCGACAAGCCCGACCGCCGTCTCTACACAACCGACGTCCCTCTCCAACCTGTTGGGCGCATCGCCGACCCGCACCGTAACCGCAATGCCCTTGCCCACTCTTCCACCGACGCCGATCCCGTTTCAATGGATCCGGCTGAATGCGGGACAGTTTTTAACCCGCAGCAAAGTCACGGCGATAAAATTTGATCCGGAGGATCCGGGGATCATCTATGCCGGGACGGCGGATGCCGGTGTGTATAAAACGATCGATGGAGGGGCTTCGTGGTTTCCCGCGCACGCCGGCCTGGAAAGCGCCGCGATCTCAACCCTGGCCATCGACCCGAATAATCCGCAGATCCTTTATGCCAGCGTGTTGCCCGGCGGGATCTATAAAACCACGGATGGGGGTGCGAACTGGAAATCCGTGAATTCCGCGAATATCGGGTGGGGTTTCACTTGGTTCAGCGGAGTCACCATCTCCCCCACGAATTCCAACAACCTCTATTATCTCAACAGCAACGTTTATCAATCCTTCGACGGAGGAGATTCCTGGCGCCCGTCGACCTTCTGTGACGGCGGGAAATATTGCCCTCCCAACGCGGGTTGGATTGTCGAGTCGCCGGTTGATCCGCAGACCTTGTTCGTCTCGAATTTCGGGTTGGGAGCATCGGATGGCGGCGTTTTCCGATCCACGGACGGCGGAGACACTTGGTCATTGGCCTCTCCGAAAATCGAAGATCTGGGCTGGGGAGAAAATCTCCAGATCAGCCGGGATGGCAACACCATTATTGCCTATGCCCGCGACGGGGTTCATGTTTCCTCCGACGGCGGCTCAACTTGGACCCACCCGCTCACCGGTGTGTTTACGGCCTGTGCCATTTCCCCTCAGGATGGTCGAATGATCGTTTGTGGTAAAGAAACCAACGATCTTTTCAAAAGCATTGATGCGGGAAAACACTGGCAAAAGCTCCCCTGGACGAATGGAACGATCATTCAGATCGCCATTAAACCCGGTGCTTCCGACACAATACTTGTGGGAGGAGAGGTAGTATACGAATCAGTGGATGGGGGGAGTTCCTGGACGGATAAAAGCGACGGCTTGGGAGGATTTCGAACCGAATTATTACTAAATCAAAATTCCGGCGATACCAATAGCTTCTATCTGCAAGGACAGCGAACGGAATGGCCAGGTGTTCCTCTCTTTTATTCCCCGGACAAAGGAAAGAATTGGAGTCCATTAACCCAGAAGGGTTATGGATTGGCCTTCAGCGCGGATGGCCAGACGTTATTCCGGTCCGACTTCAACGGTTTACTACGCTCTCAAGACGGCGGGAAGAATTGGGCATCTTTACCGGGTGTCCCCGATCCGATTTCGCCAGGAATTGTCGCCGCCCACCCCTCCATCGACGGGAAGGTGTACCTGCCATATTTCAATCGCATTTTAATCTCCTTGGATAAGGGAAACACCTGGAAGGAGAGTGGCGGTTTTCCAACCGATGAGCTCCGGCAGGGTGAAACCATCTCACTCTTTTTCGGTTCCGATACCGACGTATATGTTTATGGAAATGAAGGAGATTATCCGCCTTATCGGTCCAGCGATTCCGGGGAGACATGGTCAAACTGCAATCCACCCGGCGATCTCGACGCGTTCACGGAAACAATCTCCATGATGGCCGTCAATCCTCAAGATCGTAAACGGATTTGGGCGGCAACGCGGGGCGGCGGCGTGATGGCGAGCCCGGACGGCTGCCTCTCCTGGACAAGGATGAATACCGGCCTCCGCAACTTGTTCGCCCATGCCATTGCCATCGATCCGAACAACCCTCAGACCATGTATGCGGGGACGAACGGCGGAGTGTATATCTCTTTCGACGCAGGCCAACACTGGGATCCGATCAACGATGGATTGCTGGGGGCGACGGTCGTCTACTCCATCGTGATCGACACGCAATCCAACGTCTACGCGTCCACCCCTTATGGAATATTCAAACTGGAAGGAACATAATGGCTGACGACCAAGAACTGGAAAGCCTGTACACCCAAGCCAAGGCCGCCCTATCGGCAAAGGATTACGACCGCGCCAGCGATCTGCTCAGGCAACTCCTGGCCATCGACGAGAACTACAAAGACACTTCCCGGCTGCTGGCCCGGATGGTGCGGCTCAAGCGCCAGCGCTGGTACAACAATCCCAAATCATGGGCGGCGTTGGGAGCCGTTGCCCTGGTCGGATTGGCCGTATGGTCGGCTCCCCGCCTGAAAGCCTTCTCCCCAAGCATCGCTTCTCCTGCTGAAACGACGGCGCCGTCAACAAATCCGCCATTTACCGCAACACCCTATTCCACCAGCACGCCCGAACTTCTCCCTGCTTTCACATCCACGCTCATCCCCTTAAGGTGGAAACGGCTTTCCACCGGCCAGGAATTTTCGCGGGATGAGATTACCAGCATCGTTATCGATCCCAACGATCCGGATGTAGTCTACATCGGCACACGCAACGCCGGGATCTACAAATCCCTCGACGGCGGCATTACTCTGATGCCGATTCAAAACGGCTTGAGCTTCGCCGGCATTTCCGGGCTGGCAATCGATCCGAAGAATCCGCAAACGCTTTATGCCGGCACACCGTCCAACCTGATCTTCAAAACCGTGAATGGCGGCGGCGCATGGCAGGCCATCGACACGCGGATGGAAAATTCTTACGCGGGTGATACATCCGTGTTGATTGATCCGTTCGACAACCAACATATCTTCCTGGCAGCGCCGGATTATGGCTGGATGGACTCAAACGACGGCGGCACGACCTGGAACGAGACGAGCCTTTCCCCTTGCCCATCGGCCATTGGGGCCTTCCTCGTGCATCCGCAGGTAAACGGAAAACTGTACGCCACTCAAATACGGGAAGATTCGGATTGCCCGGCAGGTGTTTTTCACTCTACCGATGGCGGCGGGAATTGGACGCGTCTCGGCCTGGAAGAAACCGGCATTTATGCGATGGCCATCGGCTCGGACCCAAGCGGCCGGGAAATCCTCTATGCATCCTCTGTGGGATCTGAAAACAGGCTGTATGCCTCGGATGATGGCGGGCAGAATTGGAGCGAATTGGCGCAGATCGCCTGCAGCGCTTTATATGTCAACCCGGCCAATCCATCCACAATGTATTGCCATGGCGTGAACGGCGGGTATTCCTCCACCAATGCAGGCTTGTCATGGAACCCATTGCCGGAGCGGTGTTGTGCACCCGTTGCATTTTCGGTCGATGGGACACGCATGCTGGGCGGGGGCGAGGGCGGATTATTGTCTTCCTCCGATTCCGGCATCAGCTGGACGGAGATCGGGAATGGTTTGGGGAACCTGCGGATAAAGCTGAAAACGGATCCGGCCCATGAAAGCCTCTATGCGGAAGACGCCTACGGCTATATTTTCCATTCCCCCGATTGGGGGATTCCGTGGCAACAAGCCAGCCCCTTTTTTGGAGGCTCATACGAGGTGGAATGGCCGCGATATTGGCTTTCCATCGGAAAGAACGGCGATTTGTACCTTGCCCATGAACAGACAATCCGGATTTCAAAAAACCAAGGAACAACATGGGATTTCCTTCCCGCCCCTGTGGATACCGCGAATAGGGGCGTCCTATTGAATGTCAGTTCCCGCGAGGATACGCTCTTCGTATCGGATATCTCCATGGATCCCAATCGGAGCCTATTCATTTCCATGGACGCGGGTCAGAACTGGGCGCACAATACGGGCGAAGACATCCCGTATGGCCGTTTCTACTTCCCGCCCGCCCCATCGGAAATAATCTATTCCGTCGACATCACCGGATACGGTTCTCCGGCCTACGTTTCGACAGACAACGGGGCCTCCTGGCAACTTTGCGGTCTGGAGCCCGAAGCGGTTCCTACCTCTGTGGATATCGTTTCCGACGATCCCCAAAGACTATACCTGGCCACAAAGGGGGATGGGATTCTTATCAGCGCAGACGGCTGTCGATCCTGGAATCCCAGCAACGACGGATTGGGCGGCCTTTTCGTCAACTCGGTCGCTGTGGATCCATTCCATTCTGAAATCATCTATGCCGGCACGGACGGAGGAGCGTACGTTTCTTTCGACGGCGGGATTCATTGGGGTTCCATTAACGACGGCCTGCTCGGCGCAACGGTTGTCTATTCCATCGTGATCGACTCGCAATCCAACGTCTACGCGGCCACGCCGAACGGCGTTTTTCTGCTGGGGGCCAATGGATAACTCTTCCGAAACCCCGATTGTCCCTCCGGGCAAAAGCAAATCCATCGGCCGCTATCCGATCCACGGCGTCATCGGACGCGGCGGCATGGCGATCGTCTACCATGCCCGCGAGCCCAAGTTCGACCGTGACGTCGCCATAAAGATCCTTCCTCCCATCCTCCTGATGGATCCGGTTTTCAAGCAGCGCTTTCTGCGCGAAACCAAGATACTCTCCTCCCTCGAACACTCCGCTATCGTCCCGGTTTACGATTTCGGCGAGGAACAGGGGCAACCCTACCTGGTGATGCGCTACCTCGCCGGCGGCTCCCTCCTGAGCCGCATCGGTGCCCCGTTTTCACTTCCGGAAGCAACCCGCATCATCGGACGGGTCGGCCTTGCGCTCGACGCCGCTCATTCCCGCGATATCATCCACCGCGACGTCAAGCCGGGCAACATCCTCTTCGACGAGTTCCACGAGGTGTACTTATCCGATTTCGGTATCGCCCGGATCTCCCAAGCCGGGAACCCGCTCACTGGCTCCCAGCTCATCGGGACTCCCACTTACATGAGTCCGGAGCAGATCGAGGGCGGCGCCGCGATCGGCCCCCGGTCCGATATCTATTCCCTGGGAATCGTTCTCTTTGAGGCTTTATGCGGCCAGCCGCCGTTCGCTGCCGATTCGCCGGCGCAGGTCTTGATGATGCATCTCCATGAGCCGGTCCCCTCCCTGGCGGCGATCCGGCCGGACCTTTCCCCCGCCGTCGGGGAAATCCTGCAGCGGGCCCTGGCCAAGGATCCCGCATCCCGTTTTGACAAAGCCTCCGATCTCGGAGAGGCATTAAAAGCGGCCGCCGTCCACACGGCCTCCATGGCCGCCGGCGTCTCAACGAAAAAAAACATTGTCCATCCTGGAGAACGAATGAAGCCAAACCCCTTTACGTTCGGGAATCCCATCCGCGAACCGGAGCGCTTTTACGGGCGGAAGGCGGAACTCCGCCAGATTGTCAACCGTCTGCTTTCCAGCGCCCACGAAAGCACCTCCATCGTCGGCGAGCGCCGGATCGGGAAGACCTCGCTGCTGACTCACCTTTCCAATCCCCAAGTGGCCGCCGGCCTTGGGTTAACCCCGGACAAATTTTGCGTTGTCTACGTGGATTTCCAGGGTCTGACCGATATTACCCCCCAGCGCTTCTGGCAGCGCATCCTGGAAAAAATCTCGCGAACCGTCGCGGATGAAAGCATGAAGCCGGCCCTGCAGGCACTCAGCAAACAAGCCGCGTTCGACTTATTCGACCTGGAAGACCTCTTCGAATCGGCTCAAAACCGCAACCTGACCACCGTTCTGCTGATGGACGAATTTGAGTACGTCACCCAAAACAGCAACTTCACCGCCGATTTCTTCGGCGGGTTGCGGGCGCTGGCCATCCATCACGGCTTGGCGCTGATCCCGGCCACGCGGCGGGAGCTGGTCGATCTGTGCCACTCCAACGAGATCAAAGGCTCCCCGTTTTTCAACATCTTCTCCAACGTCGTCCTGTATCCCTTCCCGCGTTCCGATGTGGAATTGCTTTTCGACGGCTATTCGAAGCAGAGTGATTGTGCGCTTGCAGCCGCCGAACGCGATTTCCTATGGAATCTTGCAGGCGGTTATCCATTTCTCATTCAGATGGCCGGCTATTTCCTGGTGGAAGGAAAAACACAAGGCCTCTCCGGGGAAGGGTTGATTCAATTTGTCTCCCGGAACTTCGACCAACAGGCCGATTCGCATTATTCCTACCTGTGGTCACATTGTTCGGAAAGTGAAAAAATCACCCTTCTGACGGTATTAATCCTGGGATTGCAAAAGCCCTCCCAGAAGACGATTCCCACTCGGGAAGTGATTTCCGGATTCCGGCCGCGAGCGCTCCACGACCTGGATGCGCTCGGCAAGCGCGGCATGGTGGAGGAACGCGATGGGCGGTATGTCCTTTTCTCTGCATCGTTGGCGCGATGGATCCAGCAGGAGGTTATTGCCGAGCCGGGCGATGAAGAAGATCAACAAAAAGCGGATGAATGGCTTTCTGCAGGTGGTTTGGAAAATTTAAAGGAGATCAAAGGAGTCCTGCCGAAGTTCAAGAATAAATATTGGAAAATCCTCGCCGAATTGGGCAAAGACTTCTCGATCAACTTCGCCGCCTCCGGCGCCCTGGAATTAATCAGGCTTCTGATGTAGGAAGGAAAAAGCCGCCCATAAACAACCGTCGGTCCATCGTGTCGAATGAATTGCCGGCGTTGCAACACGCTGTCAATTCAAGTCGCTTTTTTCAATTGTGCCGGCCACTTCACTCATCCTGCCCAGTATCACCCGAAAATGGGGGATTTCCCCCTTCCTGTATGATTATTCGTTTTGATCTCCATCCCCCCCCACCTGGGTGCGAAATGAACCTTGCGCCCTGCCCGTTCCGGGTTTCAATTTTGCAATGGATTCACCATCAAATCAAGGGTTGGATGAAACCACAACCGTCTCACTCGCCTTGGGTGCCCTTGCGGATGTATCCCGAAGCAAAGCCGACTTGCTGGTGGAAAATGCCACACTGCGTCACCAAGTAATCGTTCTCCACCGATTAGTGAAACGGCCGCGGCTGACCCATAAGGACCGGATCGCCTTGTTCTTCTGGCTCGCTGCACCAAGTCCTGGGACCAGGCTCTTTACATTATTCAACCGGATACGCTCCTCCGCCGGCATCGCAATCTCTTTCGTCTTTTCCGGCGGCATATATCCAGGAATTGGCGGAAGAAACCGAGAATATCTCCAGAAACCATCGGCGTTCTTCGACAAATGGTTTGGGAAAATCGTCTTTGGGGCGCCGAGCGGATCCGGGGTGGGCTCCTCAAATTGGGCATCACATTGAGTAAACGAACCATTCAGAAATACATCCATAGAATGCGGAAGATCCCATATTCGAACCACAATTGGGGCACTTTCATCCGGAATCATGCCGGTGATATTTGGGCGCGCGATTTCACGACCGTATACGACTGGTTGTTTCGGCCCCTCTACATCTTTGTCATTATGAAACTTATAAGGCGCCGAATTATCCATGTCGCCGTCATCGATTCCCCCATCGACGAATGGACAACGCAGCAATTGCGGGAGGCCACTGCCTGGGGAGAAAAGCCGAAATATCTTCTTCGCTATCGTGACAGCAAGTCCGGAAACCGGTTCACCGGTATTGCTTTTCATACCGGAATCCTGGTGCGGAAGACGCCTTTTCGCGCCCCAAAAGCAAATGCATGTTCCAAGCGGTCAATGGGCGGTTTGAAGAGTGAATGTCTGGATCAATTGTATCTGCTCAGCCTCCCCCTCGTCCATCCTCACGCCGCCTTCCCTCGCCCCGATCGGGAAAGGTGCTCCGGACAGGAATGGGAGGATGGGATGAGGGGATGAATAATTGGGCGTTTTTTGGGGGGCGATTTTTTCAATACTTGCATCAGGCTGAGCAAATACAACGGTTAGTAAAAAACAGGAAGATGGACCGTAAACCAACGGTCCATCTTCCTGTTGCGGTTTATGGTTGCTTCCTTGCGGCTTCAATCCTTCATCGTGGATTTGCGCGGACGGCTGACCGCATGCACGATCACCAGCCCCAACCCGAGCAGGAACGGGATATACCCCAAGAGCATCCAGGGGCCCAGCCCCAGCGGGTACTCCCAATTAATCATGCCCAAGGGCAATAAACCCAGTATTAGCGCCAGCCCCACAGACGCGATCACGATCCCCCAGCTCAACGCGGGCGAGTCGTGATCACCGGATTTTTCCTCCGCCAAGGCAATGCCCTTGTTCACGGACTGGATGATCTCCTTGTGTCGGAGAATGCGGAAGATCACCGCCACGATGAAACCCAGCACCACGAAGGGCGAGAGACAGAATCCCACCGCCGCAAATTGTTCGCCAAACATTTTCACCTCCTGGTATTTTGATGGATTGCACAGCAATCCGGTGATTGACATCCGCCGCGTATCGTCCGCGGCTCCCGTGTGCGCCTATCCCCCGCCCCGCCGGTCCCGACGGTTCATCGCATGAACCGTCAGCAGACCAAGTGCGATGCAAACCGGCAGCGCGCCCAGCAGCATCCACGGCGTCAATCCAAGCGGATACAGCGGATTGGTCATTCCCGCCGGCCAGATTCCCAGCGCGATTCCCAGCCCGGCAAACAACAGCACCACCGCCCACCGCAACGGATCCGATCCCTTGGTCACGGAAGCGGCGTCCGCGGGGATGAGATCCTTCGATACGTACAGCATCTTCTCCCGATGCCGAAGCAGCTGCAACAACCCGGCGTATAGAAACATCGCCGAGCCGATCGGCATAAAGAAGATAATGTACGCCACCAACCAGCCATCATTCATGATCGCCTCCTATCCGGCACTTCATTTCCTGATCAGGCAAACAGCGCCTGCCTTCCCCCATCCTGAACACCACTCTAGCAGCCGAATGTATGGATTTCTTCCTTTTTGTTTCGCAGAATTGTCGCAGAGGTTCCTGCGGAAAGAGCCGTCCGTGCGGATCCGCAGGCTTTTACGCCCGGAAACGCGCAAACATCCCTCGGCGGGAATGCCGCGAGCAAACGCACGAAATCGATGAAGAAGGGGAGCCGCCCGGACGGGGAATTACGCTCGCGGCAGGAACAGCGTGAAGACGCTGCCCCTGCCCGGTTCGCTTTTAACCGCGACGGTACCGCCCATCGCTTCTGTGTATTCTTTAACGAGTGCCAGACCGATTCCGGCGCCGTTATCTTCGGCCTCGTGCCTGCCCCGGTAATACCGGTCCCAAATGTGCGGAAGCTCTTCCGGTTCTATCCCCCCGCCCGTATCCTTGACTTCAATGCGCAGGAAATCGGGTTCCGGGGACACACCGGCGACCACCAGTCCGCCGGGCGGCGTGTGCCGGATGGCATTCTGCAACAGGTTGGAAAGAACCTGCTCGAGCCGTGCGCGGTCCGCTACGGCCGGGGGAAGATCCGGGAGGATATCCGCGCCGACCGATACGCGGCCGGTCTGCCAAGCGAGGGGGGCAGCCGCTTCCACGCGCTGCCGGACCACTTCGCCGATCTGTATCGGTTGCGGATCGATCGTCAACCTGTCAACTTCCGCCTGGGAGACCGCAAACAATTCATCGATCAGGCCCTGAAGACGTATGATTTCACGGTCCATGGTCGCCAGAGTCTGCGCCGAGGCGGCGGACGGCGATCCGGATTTCTGTTCCGATTCCAGCATTGCGCGCAGGGTCGCCACCGGAGTGCGCAGGTCGTGGGAGATATCGACGATCAGTTCCTTGCGCGATTTCAGCAAGCCACTCACGCGGTCGCGTTCGGTTTTCAAATCCCTGAGTGTCCGTTCCAAATCCGATGCCATCGAATTGAAACCGGCCTGCAAGCGGGCCACCTCATCTTCGCCCGAAACCGTCACGCGCGCGTCGAGACGCCCCTGCCGCATTAAATCCGCGGCGCCGGCTAACTCGGTCAGCCGCTTGGTCGTACGGCGCGCGACCCAGAAGGAAAACACCGCCGCGAACGGGAGCAATCCGGCGATCAGGCAGAAAACCGAAACAAAGGAACCCATGAACAACGATACGAGCAGCTGCAAATTGGCGAATATCCAAATTCCCAACCCCGATTCGTTTCCCAGATTCGCGCTGGAAGAGTTGGTAAAAACCCCAAGGATTGCGATGAAGAACATAAAAATCGCCCCCCCGATCAGGGCCGTACTGAGAATGGCGTTGGTCAGCGAAAGAACCATATACCGGCGTTGATATCGGCTCCACAAACGGAGAAACCACACGCCCAGCCGGAGAATGAAATAACTCGGTCCGACAAAAAGCAGTGAAAAATAGAAGGACGTGATCGGGGCGCCTTCTTGAATGCGTCGCCAAATGTCCAGGGCGGCGCCTCCCGCGAAAGATACCGGTAAAACGACGCCCAGGATAACGGCCAACTGGACGAGGACAGGAAGCGCAATTTCACGCAGAGCCTTAATCATTCTTCTCCCCCCGATAAACCGGATCCGCAAGGCGCACCATATCGCACACAATGGGTTTAATAAGAGCAGGGCCACCGCCAGGGTCTCGCCGGAAAGATAAGGCGTCAGGAGAACCACGATGAGAATATACGCCAAGCTGCAGGCGACAACCTCCAGCATAGCCTGCCAGGAGCGCGCCGCTCCAAAAAACCGGACGGGGAAGAGGCGGTTCATTCCAGCGGTCTCAACCGGTATCCGACGCCCCAAACCGATTCGATCGCATCGGCCGGGCCGCCGATTTTCTTCCGCAGGCGGGAAACGGTATTATCCACGGAGCGGTCGCCCGGCACATGTTGTTCGCCCCACACCGAATCGATCAGATACTCGCGGCTGAACACCCGTCCGGGATTGCGCAGCATGAGGTGCAGCAATTTGAATTCCGTGCGGGTCAGGGCGAGGGTTTCGCCGCCGCAGTCCGCATGGAACCCGGCCGGAATCAGATGGAAGGGGCCGTATTGGATTTCGGTCTCGTCGTCGATCCGGTCGGCGTGGATCAGGGACTGGATCCGTTGGACGCGCCGCAACAGCGCTCGCACCCGTGCAATCAGCTCGCGCATTCCGAAAGGCTTGGTGAGGTAGTCGTCGGCGCCGAGCTCCAACCCGACCACGCGGTCGGTCTCCTCGCTGCGCGCCGTCAGCATCAGCACCGGCACGGCGCAATCCGGATCCTGCCGGATCCGCCGCAGCACTTCCAATCCGTCGAGGCCGGGCAGCATCCAATCCAAGATGACCAGGTCCGGCTTCGAGGCACCGAATAGCTGCAATGCCGCCACACCGTCGGCCGCGCGGAGAACCCGGTAGCCCTCCGCCGATAGCTCCCGCGCCACCCTATCGGCCAACTCGATCGCATCTTCCACCAGCAAAATATCCGCCATGTGGAAAATTATACTGGAATGGATTGCCTTTCGCGGAGTTATTACACTTTTGAGACAATCTGCACCGGCCGCATCCAGCAAACGCTGCGGCCCTTCCCCGCTTATCGGTTTTGCCCATTCCTCTGAAAGGGAATGTCTGCCGCCGAGTCGGCGGGTTTTCCCCGGTCACCTGTGCGCGCACCACGGGATCCGGAAATCCTCCATCGCGCCATGAGAATTCGACTTCCGCGTTTATCCCCCAGAGTCAAGATCCTTAGGGAGATAGTCTGGGAAGCCCCTACTCCGGCCTCATTGGAAAACACATCGAGGCGGAATGGCTTTTTCAAAAAAGGAACTACCGCGCAGCAAGCTGCGCGGTATTCAGCGGGAGGATTCAATAATATTGGTTTACGGCTGTGTTACTTCTTCCCATTTTGTAACTAAAACATTCCTGTAAAATGTCTCACGCTGTCGCAGATATTCAATAAAAGTGGCCATTTTTTTTCACTTTTGGCCGGGTTTCCTCGAAAAAGACATCCTTCTGATGCCCAAGCCAGTCATAGCAGACGTTAATACTGGCGGTATCCAATTGGCTATGTTCGGTGGTTAACGTTTGAATTAACCGGGTAATATCTTCCGCGATCCGATCCGCCTCATGGGGATGAAAGGTGACTTGCCGGTAGACGGGCGCCTTGTTATTGGTCATGGCTTCCCCCTCCGAAGATAATATTGCCGATTATTATAAATCATGATAATATTACTGTCAATATTTTACTTATCCCCTCCTTCAAGGAGGGGGAAAATGACCGACTGGATAAAAGTCAACACTGAACTCCTCAGATCATATGCCGGCGGCTATGAAAACCATTCAAAAACCATCGGCGGTTCCGGTGAAAAAACCAAAAACTCGTTGATAATGGTTGCGAGCGCCATGCCGGAATTCGATGGGAAGTTACAAAAAGCCGCCCGAAACGATGCCGAGGAAATTTACAAGCAATGTAATAATTTATCTTCGGGCTTTAAGGACGATTCGGATCTATTAATTAGAATTTTAAAAGCCTTTGAAGATGTTGATGGGCAAACAGTAAATATCTTTGAGGATTGTAGCACGACATGTAGTGAAGCCTGTAAAGCTGACTCTGCAGATTTATCCAGCCCAACAAAATATTATTGGAGGAGAGTCGGAGAGCCTTATTTATATTATGGTCCTTGGACCGATGGCCCAAGCAAAGGAGGGGCGAATCTACATATTGACTACGATTTTAATCAGATATTCTCCGCCGGGCCAATAAGCATTGAAGCTGATTTAGGATTACCAAAAGGAGAACTCGATTGGGGAAAATTTGAAGCCAGACAAGTGGCCTGGGCCCAAAAAGAAGAATATGTGGAGGATATGTGCGGGTTCATTACCGTGTTGGATACTAGGGAAACCGCGGAGGGAACTCCATGGGTCGAGACGAGATATGTCGCCCCATAAATATATATTTGTTTGCGCCGGGATGGAATATTTCCATGCCAAATGTTTCCTTAACTGAGGATCCTTTCTTTCCTGTTTATTCAAACCAATCTATATATTCTCATGCAGAAATCATTGGAAGGAATGAACGGTGAATAATGAACCGAAAGTGTTTTCCATTTTTTAATACCCTACTTTTTATCACGACTATCTTGTTAATCGTCGGTCTGCTTACCGGCCCCTGGCTTGTGAAGGTGTCCGAGATCGTCCTGGGGCAATCGCTGGTTTCACTGCATCAATGGGAAGTTCCACTTTTTGAGATGTCCTATGCTTTGTGCTTATCATTTTGCTCTGTATGCGCGGGATGGATTCTGTTCTTATATTCAAAGACATTCCACCCCAAACATCATTTATTTCCCTTCGTTATTTTTCTATTAATTATATTATTTATTGCAAGTATCATATACGCCTTTCGCCTTCTTTTGTTTAAAGTACAGGTTCGTTACTTTGATGAATTATGGACATTTGAAATAAGCATTAATGCCCTGTATGGATTATTGCGCTGGAGTGTCGGAGCGGTAGTCGTTCTTACGGCGGTTTTTTCATTGCTGTTTGTGTTTTTTCGGAAACTAAAAGACTCATGGAAGCCCGGACAATTTTCAACTGAAGATATGCACTAAACGGGGAAGTTGCTCGCGCATTGCGTCATCCGCACGCCGACGATCTCGTACCACGAGCATAACCAACTGGCGCGGGTGGAGGATTTTTTCATGCATCTGGTACAAAGCAAAACACGTCACCGACGCCGTCACTCCTTCCAATATAAATTAAAATGACAAGGGATGATATTATTCCGTATCAGAATATATCCAATGATTTCTCCAAGGATAACCGCCATGCCGGCACTTTTGAAAGTGTATTGCATCCACAGTGAGTTTATCGGAGGCTTTGGGATAAACCCGCTTGTCGATCTGTTCGGTATATTTTCAATCTTTATTGATAACCAAAAAGCAGGCGATATCGTCTCTGACCTTACAAAAACATTCCCCCTGCAAAGCGGACCTCATCAGATCTCATTGCGCGGACTTGTGAACCAGTCCTCTTTGCCCGTCAACCTGGATGCCAAGGACGGTTTGACATACTCGATGGTGTGCGGCATTACCCGAAAAGGGAGATTATTTATCGAGCAGGAGTCCTCCCCATCCGCCGCCGATCGTTCCGATGGAGAATATTCGTACCAGAAACCCGGCAGCTTGTTGAGAGCGTCGGCTCGGCTTTTCTTCTTGGTGATCAGTGGTATTTTATCGATGGTTATCTTTACTATCCTAGCCCCGTTTTTACACGTCGAAGGATGGCTATGGATTCCCTTCCTCTTCGCCTGCGCCTTGGTCATGGTTCTGATCTTGCTCTTCCTATCTTGGATCGCCAGAAAAGCAAGCCATAAACCGTAAGAGTGAACGGGGGGCGGCCGGAAAATTTTCTGCAGGGCGGTATCTGGTGGAGAGACAACAATCATCCCCTTTTCCGTTCCCCTTTCTTTACCATCGCCCCGGACAAGCGATCTATGTTAAAATCCCGCCGCCATGGGAACGCTGTTTCTGGTTGCCACGCCGATCGGCAATCTGGAGGACGTCTCCGCCCGCGCGTTGCGCGTCCTGCGCGAGGCGGGCTGCATCGCCGCCGAGGATACGCGCCAAACGGCGAAACTGCTCGCCCATTACGGCATCCGCACGCCGAGGATCTCCTACCACGAGCACAACAAACTGGCGCGGATGGAGGAGATCCTCGCCCGGCTGGCGGAAGGCGACGTGGCGCTGGTCAGCGACGCCGGGACGCCCGGGCTGAACGATCCGGGCTACGAGCTGGTGCTCGCCGCCCTGGATGCCGGGTATAAAGTAACTCCCATTCCCGGGCCGTGCGCCCCGGTCGCCGCGCTGACCGCCTCGGGCCTGCCGACCGACTCCTTCATCTACTTGGGCTACCTGCCCCGGAAATCCGCCCAACGCCGGGCTCTGCTTGCCGGGTTCGCCGGGGAGCGCCGGACTCTGGTCGCCCTCGAGGCGCCGCACCGGTTGGTGGAATCGCTGGAGGATATCCTCGCCGCCCTCGGCTCGCGCCGCCTGGCCGTCGCCCGCGAGTTGACCAAGGTGCACGAGGAATTCGTGCGCGGCACGGCGCCGGATGTGCTGGCGCACTTCCGCGCCCATCCGCTCCTCGGAGAGATCACGCTGGTGATCGGCGGCGCGGAGGAGGCGCAAAAATGGACGGAAGCGGACGTCCGCACGGCGTTGCAGCGCGCAGCAAAGCGCGGCCGGCCGGCCGGAGAACTGGCGGAAGAGATCGCCAACCAAAGCGGCTGGAACAAGCGGGATGTGTATAGGTTGATTCACTCCTAATCCGCTCCCCCTCCTTTGTCCTCCCCCGTTTGCTGCGCAACCGGGGGAGGATGCCGGACGCCTTTGTCTCCCCCGTTTGCTGCGCAAACGGGGGAGGATGTCGGACGCCTTCGTCCTTTCCGTTTGATGCGCAACCGGGGGTGGATGTCGTACGCCTTCGTCTCCCTCGCCTGCCGCGTAACCGGGGTAGGATGTCGGACGCCTTTATCTCCCCCGTTTGCCTTGCAATCGGGGGAGGATGCCGCAGAGGGTTCTTTTTCTCCAAGATCGGTCTACAAAGGTAGAGAGGGCGTTGTGATCGATACCCGGCAGTCGTTGGATCGTCATCCCGGCGTGGCTCCCCCGCGCCCGCCCTCGCGAAGCGTGGGAAGCGGGGTTCCAAGCCGGGATCCAGGGGTTTTGCAACCGGATCCCTCTTGGAACACACCGCTTCATGATCATCCCGATCCCCCTTTTCCACTAACCGGATATTTCACGGGGCGGACGCGAGTCAGACAATCCGGTGTATACTCTTGACTCTTTTCAAACGGCGAAAGAATAGTAGGGGGAAAAAATTGAGAGGACTCATGATCCTAGACGACTTGCAGACCATGAAGAAAATCGACGCGCAAGACATGCTCGGCGCGATCGACCGCCTGCCGGACCAGCTCGAGGAAGCCTGGCAGGCCGGGCAATCCTTCCCGCTCCCGGATTCTTACAAGAAGGTCCGGCGGGTTCTGATCACCGGCATGGGCGGCTCGGCCATCGGCGGCTCTCTGCTCTCCGCCTACGTTGCGCCGCTTTCCGGAGCGTCGGTCACGGTCTGGCGCGATTATTCCCTTCCGGCCTGGGCCAAGGGCCCGGAGACGCTGGTGATCGCTTCCTCCTATTCCGGAAACACCGAGGAGACCCTCTCAGCCTATCAATCCGCGCGGGAGAACAAATGCGCGTTGCTGGCTATGACTACCGGCGGCAAGCTGGCGGCGGAGGCGGAAAAGGACGGAGTTCCGCTGTGGAAATTCTCCTACCGCGGCCAACCGCGCAGCGCGGTCGGATACACCTTCGCACTGCCCTGCGCGGCGGCCGTCCGGCTCGGGCTGATCCCGGATCCGGCGGCGGATGTTGCCGCCGCCGCGGCGGCGATGCGGAACCAGCAGAAAAGCATCGCCGCGGGGATGCCCAGCGCAGAAAATCCCGCAAAGCAGCTGGCCGCCAAATGGCCCGGCAAGTCGGTGATCGTTTTCGGCGCGGACTATCTGGCGCCGGTCGCCCGCCGTTGGAAAGGGCAGGTTTCCGAGGTGGCCAAAGCCTGGAGTCAGTTCGAAGAACTGCCCGAGCTCGATCACAACACCGTCGCGGGCACGGTCCAGCCGGGGGAAGTGATCGAGCGGTCGTTCGCGGTGTTCCTGCGGTCGACCTGCAACCACCCGCGCAACGTCCGGCGGATCGAAATCACCCGCGGCCTGTTCGCCCGCCAGGGATGGCAGACCGAGGTGATCGAGGGTTCCGGCGGCGGGCCGCTCTCGCAAATGTACACCTGCCTGCACTTCGGCGATTACGCCGCCCTCTATCTGGCTTTCCTCTACAACACCGATCCGAGTCCCGTGGCGGTGATCGAGGACCTGAAGAAGATGCTGTTGACCCCGCCCTAACCCTCCCCAAAATGGGAAAAAGGAACCACGGGATACGGGTTTTCCGCCTTTCCCATTTTGGGGAGGGCAGGTGAGGGGGTGGTATAATCCCCGCGCGCCGACGGAGACCCCGGCGCGCAACACCTGGAGAGGTTGCATAGTCCGGTCTAATGCGCGCGCTTGGAGAGCGCGTGAGCTGAAAGGCTCCGTGGGTTCAAATCCCACCCTCTCCGCCTGAGGCACCGCCGTCCGCGGTGCTTTTTCCTTCCCGGGAGGATCCGTTGGCGGGACCGTTGGTCGAATGCGTTCCGAACTTTTCCGAAGGCTGCGACGGGGCAACGATCGGCGCGATCCTCTCCGCCGCACGCGCCGTCCCCGGCGCCTGCCTGCTCGATTCCTCCGGCGACCGCGACCACAACCGGACCGTCGTCACCCTGGCCGGGGATCCCGCGGCAATGCTGGAAGCCGCTTTTGCGGCCGTCCGGCGCGCCGCGGAAAGGATCGACCTCCGCCGGCACACGGGCGTTCATCCGCGGATCGGCGCCGCCGACGTCGTCCCGTTCATCCCCTTGCAGGGCGCCTCCATGGAAGATTGCGCCGAGCTCGCCCGCGCGCTCGGCCGCCGGATCGGCGACGAACTGGAAATCCCCGTCTACCTTTACGGCGAAGCCGCCGCCCGGCCCGAGCGCAAAAACCTCTCGGCGATCCGCCGGGGAGGGTATGAAGGACTCGCCGCCGCGATCGGTTCCGATCCCGCCCGGCGGCCGGATTTCGGCCCCGCCCGGCTCGGACCGGCCGGCGCGGCCGCCGTCGGCGCGCGCGGCCCGCTGATAGCCTTCAACGTGTATCTGAAAACCGGCGATGTGGAGATCGCCCGCGCCGTCGCCGAAAAAATCCGCGCCTCCTCCGGCGGCCTTCCGGCGCTCAAGGCGCTCGGCTTGCCGGTCGGCGGGTTGGCCCAAGTTTCCATGAACCTGACCGATTACCGCCGGACATCCGTCCGGCAAGCCTTCGAAGCCGTCCGCGCCGAAGCCGCGTCCCTCGGCGCGGAGATCGAGAAGTCCGAGTTGGTCGGCCTGATTCCCCACGAGGCGGCCGCCGGATGGGATCCGGAAAATCTCCGGTTGACGGATTTTTCCGACAGCCGGATCCTCGAGGTCCGGTTGCGGGAAGTCGGGCTGCTGAGCTGACCCCTCGCCTCCCGCCCCACCGTCCCTTCCCATGGGAGAAGGGAAGGCGGGAAAGATTGGAATGGTTTCCGAATCATCGATGTCCAGCCGGAAGGTAAATCCCCATCCATCCTCCCCCCTGCAATCCATATCCCCGCATTCCTCCGGATCCAAAGGCGGCTGGAAGGACGGGCTCAAACGGAATCCTTTCCGTTCGAAGAAACCGCTCGGCCTTCCCACCCGCGGCAAAACCTCCGCCAACCGCCTGCGGCCGACTGATGCGTATCTGTCGCTGTGCCACGCCGAATTCATCCGCTCCCTTTCCGCCTTGTATGTTGATGTGGGCTACGGGGAAACGCCGCAGACGACACTCGAATCCGCAGCCCGTCTGCGGCGCTTGAATCCGAATCTTCGGTTCCTCGGCGTGGAAATCGATCCGGCGCGGGTGGCCGCCGCACGGGAGGCGTCCGGGCCGGGGATCGAATTCCGGCTGGGGGGATTTAATCTGCCGCTCCGCGAAGGGGAACGCGCGGCGGTGATCCGGGCGATGAACGTCCTCCGCCAGTATCCGGAGGCGGAATATTCCTCCTCATTGGAAACGCTGACGGGATATTTATGCGACGGGGGGTTTTTGCTGGAAGGAACCAGCGATCCGTTGGGGCGGATGATGGTCTTTCATCTGTATCGCCGCGCCCGGACCGCGACCACGCACGACAGCCTGATCTTCTATGTCCGTTTGCAGCACCCCTTTTCTCCGCGCGGCTGGCAGGCGGTCCTGCCGAAAGACCTGATCCACCGCGCCGGACCCGGGAGTTCGCTGGATAAGTTCTTCGACGATTGGGAAACCTCCTGGCGGCGGGCCTTGCGGCAAAGCCCGGCGGATGCGCGGCATGGGTTCGTCCTGGCCGCCGGGTTCCTGGCTTCCGAGTACGGGCATCCGGTGGATCGGCGGACGGCCCTTCTGCGGCGCGGCTTCCTGCGCCTGACCGCCAACCCTTGGGAACCCTTGGGAACCCTAAGGGTTGTCTAAACTCCCGCCGCCGCACGGATGAATCAAGATTGTGCGGTCGTGAAACGCGTTTTCGGAAGAATGAAGCGACGAGGCCCCGGTTGTGGCACCAGGAAAGGTCAGGGTAGGCAAGGGGCATTCGACGGATTTCGCGTTAATTGGATTTCCCCGGTCCCATCCGCGTTAATGACATAGATGTTAAGGAAACCGTTCCTCTTCGAAGTAAACGCGATTCGCGTCCCGTCCGGCGACCACACGGGCGAGGAATCCTCGTATCGATTGTCCGTCAGCCGCACAAGACCGCTGCCATCCGGGTTAACGATGTAAATTTCCGGATTGCCGTCGCGTTCGGATACCAAGACTATCCTCGAGCCATCCGGCGACCACTTCGCACGCCAATCGGTGGCCGGAGCATCGATGAGAAGCTTTACATCCGTCCCATCGGATTTCATCGTGTATGTTTTGGGATAACCGCACCCTGAGGAAATGCCGCATTTGCTTTCCGGTGTAGGTCCCCCCATGTATCCGCCGCGCCGGGACAGGAAAGCTATTCGCGTCCCATCCGGTGACCATGATGGGGACCAATCGTCGGAAAACTCGTCGGTCAGCCGTTTTGGCGAATTTCCATCCGATTGTACTTTGTATATTTCTAAATTACCAAATATATTGGTCACATAGGCGATGAACATCCCATCCGGCGACCAACTGAGATCATTGTAGATTGTGCCGGTAATGTAGGGATATTCTTTTGTGTTGGCGCCGTCACTGGTCATGATTTGCAGGACGAGTTCGGTTGACCAAAAGGCCAGGCGAGTCCCATCCGGCGACCAAGCGGGTGCCGCCATGGGGGTGCTATCGTTAACACACGTCGGGGAATTTTCATCGTCGTCAAAAACAGCGATAAAGCATCCGGATGATCGACCGCCGGCAAATGCCAAGCGGCGCCCGTCCGGCAACCATCCCAGATTGACAGTATCCACAAAATCGCCGTTTGCCTTTTCTTCACTACCATTTTCATCGATGATATAAACATCATCGGGCGGGAAGGGCCAAAGGGGGATTGGGCTGAAGTAGTCAGCCCGCGTATAAGCGATCCGCTCTCCAGGCGACCAGGAAAGGTCAAAGTATCCCAATTCCCGACACGCCACGACGGATCGGATTCCCAGGCAGGCACCCAAACTCATCAGCACAACAACAAGGATTAGGCCGCCCTTTACCCATATGTTGTTTCCATTGCGTTTATTCATTGTCATATGTATCTCCAAATAATGGCTTAATCGGAAGTCTGGAAGCGTGGGGGAAGAATTTTCACCACTGTTCGGTCCGGTTTCGTGGCAATTTACTAGTGTCCGACGGAAAATGCAAAATCGATCCGGTTAGGAAGTGAAAAAAGATTACCTAATAATATCACCGAAAAGTAAAATTCCCGGTTTTATTGTTTTCGCAAGCATCGGGATGCAATGGAAGGCCATACTCACGCTCCCGCGGGACCCACCCGCCCAATCCTCGCTGTTTACATTGAATTCCTGAAAATCGGGCGGAATTTTCACGACCCTTAGGGTTTCGCCAACCCTTGGGAACCCTTAGGGTCCCCAAGGGAAACCAAAAGCGGCTCTGGGAGCCGCTTTGTCTCATACCGCGCCCGATCAGCGCTTTACTTTCCGGGCCGATTTGGCCTTCCGTTCCCGGAGCATTTCCCTTTCCATCTTTTTCCGGAATTTCACCGCGGCGGCGATCGCCGCCTTCTTCGAGGGGAACAGATGGATGTAGAACCGCTTGTTGTGCACTTTCCCCTTCAGCTTGTAATAGACGCTCACCACCGGCATGACCGTCCGGCCTTTGTTGCCCTTGGTGTAGGTTACGCTGACGCCGTTATACCCGGTTCGGTTGTTGCGCTGGGGTCCGGCGCGGAAAGGCGCGCGGTTCCGGCGGGGCTTGGCAGGGGTTTTCGTTTTCATCATTCACCTCGTTGGTTGAATCCCTTTTTTGTTTTTCGAGAATCCATTCCCGCACCACAAGCGTGGTGAACAAGAGCGCCATGCCGTGTTGCCCCGTCGTCATCACCTCGATTCGTTTTTAGAATCGGAAGCCGGAGCCGCTTCCGGTCTCCGTCATTCGGCCGCCGGGTCGGGCGTGGCCGCCTCTTCCACCGGCTCCTCTTCCACCCGATACCCCGTTCCGGCGGGGATCAGTTTGCCGATGATCACGTTTTCCTTCAATCCGAGCAGGGGATCGTGCCGCCCTTCGATCGCTGCACCCGCCAGGACCTTGATCGTGTGCTGGAAGGAGGACGCGGAGAGGAAAGAATCGGTCGAGAGGGACGCCTTGGTCACCCCCAGCAAAACCGGCGCCGCCGTGGCCGGCTGTTTCCCCTCGGTCAGCAGCTTTTCGTTGATGTCTTGGAGCCGGAACCGCTCCACCAATTCGCCCGGCAGAAATTCCGTATCCCCGGGGCGGACCACCTGGACCTTGGCCAGCATCTTGCGCAGGACCACTTCGAAGTGCTTGTCGTTGATGTTCTGCCCCTGGGCGCGGTAGACCTTCTGAATTTCGGTCAGCAAATAGAGCTGGCAGGCTTCGCGGCCCTGGATGCGCAGGATGCGGTGCGGATTGAGCGAGCCTTCGGTGAGGTTCTGCCCGGCTTCCACCCGCGAGCCTTCGGCGACGATCAACCGCGCGCCGCTGGGGATCTCGTATTCGGCTTCCTCGCGGTGTTCGTAGGTGACCACCGCTTTGTGCTCGCGAACGCGCAGTTTCCCGGCGTGCTCGGCGACGATTTCCGCCTCGCCGCGGGTGGCCAGAACCGCGCCGGCTTCGACGGTGGTGTTGTCTTCGGCCTTCAGGGACCAGTTGCCCGGCACCTGGTACTCGTCGCGCAGAATTTCGCTGGAGACGATTTTCACCGTCCGGTGGCCGGTCTCGGACCGGTGGACCTCGACGATCCCGCCGATCTCGGTGACGATCGCCTCGCCCTTCGGCTTCTTGCGGGCTTCGAACAATTCCTCCACGCGCGGAAGGCCGGAGGTGATGTCGCCGCCCGCCGCCACGCCGCCGGTGTGGAAGGTTCGCAGGGTGAGCTGGGTGCCCGGCTCGCCGATCGATTGGGCGGCGACGATGCCCACCGCCACGCCCATATCCACCAGCTGTCCGCGCCCGAGATCCAGCCCGTAGCACATCTGGCACAGGCCGTGCCTAAGGGTGCAGGTGAGCGGGGAGCGGACGACCACCTCTTCCAGGCCGGACGCGGTGATCTGCTTGGCCTGCTCTTGGGAGATGATTTCGTTCCGCCCGGCGATCAGCTCGCCCGAGTTCGGGTCCACCACCTTCTGGGCGGTGATCCGCCCGAACAGGCGCGAATCAAAGGTCTGGCCGGCGACGTCGTCCTTGCGGCGGATGTGGATGCCCTCCTCCGTGCCGCAATCGGCGTCCATGATGATCAGATCCTGGGCCACGTCCACCAGCCGGCGGGTGAGGTAGCCGGCGTCGGCGGTGCGCAGGGCGGTATCGGCCAAACCCTTGCGGGCGCCGTGAGTGGAGATGAAGTATTCGAGCGCGGTCAAGCCGTCGCGGAAATTCGAGCGGATGGGCAATGGAATGATGCGCCCCGCCGGATCCGCCATCAGGCCGCGCATGCCGGCCAACTGGGAGATCGGGCCGAATCCGCCCTTGGTCGCCCCGGAGAGCGCCATGGTGCTCAGGTTGCCGGTCGGATTCATGTGGCGGCGGACCGCGTCGGTGACGTCGATCAGCGCCTTCTGCCACAGGTCAATGATGCGCTCGTTCTGCTCCTGCTCGGTGAGCAGTCCGCGGCGGAAATCCTTCTCCAGCTGGGCCTGTTCCTCGAGGGTATGGTCGATGATGGCCGGCTTTTCCGGCGGCACGGTGATGTCGGAGACGGCGATCGTGGTGCCGGAGCGGGTCGCGAAATGGAACCCGATCTCCTTGATCCGGTCCACCACCTCGATGGTGGCCTCCGAACCAAGGACCTGATAGCACTGGGCCACTAATTTCTGGAGGGAGCTTTTATCGAGATTCTGGTTCACGAAACGCATGTTTTCGGGCAGGATCAGGTTGAACAGCACCCGGCCGGCCGTGGTCTGGGTCAGGCGCTTCTGGGCCCGCGCATAGCGCTCGCCCTTTTCGCTGAACCAGGTGGCAGCGAGCAGGGTGATCGGGGCGTGCAGGCTCAGTTTGCCCAGCCGGTAGGCGAGCTCCACCTCTTCCATGCTCCCGAAGTGCGGCCGCTTTTCCGCGGCCTGCAATTCCAGTCGCGGATCAGTCAGGGTCAGGTAATACACCCCGAGCACCATGTCCTTGGTCGGGCCGACGATCGGTTCGCCGTCCGCCGGTTTCAAGAGGTTCTTGGTGGAGAGCATCAGCGACCGCGCTTCCAGGACGGCCTTTTCCGAGAGCGGGACATGCACCGCCATCTGGTCGCCGTCGAAGTCGGCGTTGAACGCGGCGCACACCAGCGGATGGATGTGGATCGCTTTGCCTTCCACCAGCACCGGTTCGAAAGCCTGGATGCCCAGGCGGTGAAGGGTCGGGGCGCGGTTGAGAAGCACGGGGCGGTCGCGGATCACCTCCTCGAGCACCTCCCACACCTCCGGGCGTTCGCGCTCGATGAACCGGCGCGCGCCCTTGACGTTGTTGGCGTAGCCGTAGGCCACCAGCTTGGCGATAACGAACGGCCGGTAGAGCTCGAGCGCCATGACCTTCGGCAATCCGCACTGGTAGAGCTTAAGCTTGGGGCCGACGACGATCACCGAGCGGCCGGAATAATCCACGCGCTTTCCCAACAGGTTGCGGCGGAAGCGGCCCTTCTTGCCCTTGAGCATGTCGGAGAGCGACTTCAACTCGCGGCGGCCGCGGCGCGAAAGCGCCTTGCCGCGCTGCGAGTTGTCGATCAGGCTGTCCACCGCCTCCTGGAGCATGCGCTTTTCGTTGCGCACGATCACATCCGGCGCGCCCAACTCGATCAGCCGTTTTAGGCGGTTGTTGCGGTTGATCACCCGTCGGTAAAGGTCGTTGAGGTCCGAGGTGGCGAACCGTCCGCCGTCTAGCTGGACCATCGGTCGCAGTTCGGGCGGAATGACCGGCAGGACCGTCAGGATCATCCACTCCGGCCGGTTGTGCGAGCGGCGGAACGCCTCCACCACCTTCAGCCGCTTGGAGGCTTTCTTCTTGCGCTGCTTGCTCTTGGTGGTGCGCACGTCCTTCCATAGCGTCTCGGATTCCTTGTCCAGGTCCAGGTTGCGCAGGATCTCGTAGAACGCCTCGGCGCCCATCTCGGCCTTGAACACCTGGCCCCAGCGGGTCTTGAGTTCGCGGTAGCGGCTCTCGCCGATGAACGAAAGCTTCTTGATCTCCAGCAGTTCGTCGCGCTGTTGGAGGAGAGATTGCCGGGCTTCCTGGGTCTGGTCCTCCATCTGGCCGCGCAACTGGCTCAGCGCCTCCTCGGCCTCGGCCTTGGCCTTCTCCTTGTCCATTTTGATCTTGTCGACGGCCTTGTCACGCTTTTCCTTCAGCTCGCTTTCGATCTCCTCCAGCCGGCCCTTGACCGCCTTCTGCAGTACGGCGATGTGCTTGGCGGCGATCGTCTCGCCCTTGTCGGCGATCGTCGTCTTGGTGGGCGCGAACTCGATCGGCACGCGGATGGTCGAGCCCTGCTTTTCCTTGAGCGACGCTTCCAGCCGCTGGCCTTCTTTGATCAGCGGATCGAGCCGCTCGCTGACGTCCTCGTCGAATTTTTCCTTGGCGTTTTTGATCTTTTCGTCAAGGTCGCCGAGGCGCTTATCCAACTGGACCTTCACCTGCTTGATCTTCTGGTTGATCTCGTTGCCCTGCTTGTCTTCCGCCTTGGCCAGCTCCTCATCGAGCCGCTTGAGAGCCTTTTGGCGCGCGTCTTCATCCACGTGGGTGATGACGTACTGGGCGAAATAGAGGACCCGATCCAGGTTGCGGCGGCTGATGTCGAGCAGCAGTCCGAGGTAGGAGGGCACGCGGCGCGTGTACCATACGTGGGCCACCGGGGCGGCCAGCTCGATGTGTCCCATCCGCTCGCGGCGGACAGAGGAACGGGTGACTTCCACGCCGCATTTGTCGCACACCACCCCGCGGTGCCGCACATTCTTGTATTTGCCGCAATAGCACTGCCAATCGCGGGTCGGACCGAAGATGGCTTCGCAGAACAGGCCGTCCTTCTCGGGCCGCAGGCGCCGGTAGTTGATCGTCTCCGGCCGCGTCACCTCGCCGTAGGACCAACTGCGAATCGTATCGGGGGAGGCAAGAGTCACCTTAAGCGACGTGATACCTTTGGCTTCCACTATTCACTCTCCGGGTAGAAATCCGAGGCTTGGACCCGGAACACCCCCTGCCGGGTTAACGCAGGCAAAACAAGCGCATGGGGCACCGCCCACGCGCTCATGGTTGGAGGTTTATCTTGGTGGGGAAATTATATCCATCCGCCTGGAATTGGTCAAGGATAGGCCAAAACCCATCCAAAATATCCATTTTCAAAGGGTTTTCTTCCATTTCGGGATCGTACAGCCCGAGTCGGGCTTAAGACCGACTCGGCCTTAAGGCCGGCTAGGCGAAAGAAAAATGCCCCCGGTGGATTTCTTGACCCAGTCTGAGTGCCGAAAAAAGCCGCATACAATTTCATCGCCTGGATCTCCTCGCGGAGCGGGGGCGACCGGAGAAGCGAAGCCCGTTCCGGCAAACCCACCGGGCCGGGGACGCTTCGCTTCCCCAACCTCGCCGCGGTCTATCCAACCCTCGCAAGGCGCGGGCCGGGGCGGAGCCCGCGGAAAACTTGCCGCGCCTAATCCACACCCTGCTATACTCATACCGTGCCCGCCAACGCCCATCCCAATCCCATCGGAAAAGGTGACGCCGTGAAAAGAAACCTCAATCCCCGCTGGTTCATCGTCCTGGTGATGTTCCTCTTCATGCTCCTCCACCAAACCGACATGCTGATGATCAACTCCCTGCTCTCGCCCATCATGGACACCTTCGGGATCACCGAGAAGGAGATCGGCTTCGTGATGAGCGGATCGCTCCTGGTCGCGGCGGTGCTCTACCCGCTGTGGGGATTCCTCTACGACCGCTTCAGCCGCGCCAAACTGCTCGGGATCGCCTCCTTCGTCTGGGGATCGACCACCTGGTTGAGCGGAATTGCCCCGACCTACCCATCGTTCATGGCCGCGCGGGCCGCCTCCGGCATCGACAACTCCTCCTACCCCGGCCTCTACAGCCTGATCGCCGATTACTTCGTTCCCACCATGCGTTCGAAGATCTACGGCATCCTGCAGCTGGCCCAACCGCTCGGATACCTGCTGGGGATGATCCTGGCCCTCGTCCTGGGCGGGCTCGTCGGCTGGCGCAACCTGTTCTTCGCCACCGGCGCCTTGGGCATCCTCCTCGCCTTCGTGATCTTCTTCGGGGTGCGCGAGGCGCCCCGCGGGAAAAGCGAGCCGGAGATGGAAGGGCTGGAAAACGTCGGCGTGTTTCATTTCGAAAAAAAGCTCGCCCTCGGCCTGTTCCGCAAGCGCGGTTTGCTGCTGCTCTTTGCCCAGGGCTTCGTGGGCGTCTTCCCCTGGAACGTGATCACCACCTGGTTCCTCTACTACCTTGAGACCGAGCGCAACTACACCGAAACCGAACGCCTGATCACCATGGCGCCGGCGGTCCTGATCCTCGCCGGCGGGTATTTCCTCGGCGGATTGCTCGGCGATTCGCTGTTCAAGCGCACGCCCCGCGGCCGGGTGATCATCTGCCTGATCGGCGTGCTGACCGGCACGGTGTTCCTCTGGCTGACAATGCTGGTCCCGGCCGAAGACAAGCTGCTTTTCTTCGTTTTGCTGTGCCTGACCGCCCTGGTGATCCCCTTCTCCTCCCCCAACGTCGTTTCGACCGTCTACGATGTGACCGTGCCGGAGGTTCGCAGCACTGCCCTCGCGGTCCAATATTTGATCGAAAACGCCGGCGCGGCGACCGCCCCGGCGCTGGCCGGGATCATCGCCTCCGCCTACTCCATGCACACGTCCATCTTGCTCATTTGCACTTCGGCTTGGGCGCTGTGCACGGTCCTTCTGGTGGGGACGGTCTGCGTGATCCCCAAGGACATCCGGGATCTGCGGCAGGTGATGCGCGAACGCGCGCAGTCCCTGGGCGCGCCCCCCGCTCCAGGCGGCTCGGCCGCCTGACCCCTCCCGCGGCGGGAACTTCGCCGCGGCGCACGGCGTCTTCCTGGATATCCACATCTGCATCCAGGAGGCAACCATGTCCGCGCACCGTGTTCTTCCCGCCGTTTTCATCCTTCTTCTCCCCGCGCTGCTTGCCGGTTGCGCCGCCGATAAATCCGCGCGGAACGCTCTCTCCCCGGGTTTGCAGGCCTTCTCCGATTCCGGCGATGCGGCCGTCCAACCGGGCGAGGTCGGGGAAAAAGCCGCCGACGAGGCCGGACTCCCCCGCCTGCCGGCGAGCGCGGCCCCCGCGGCGGATTTGAGCGGCGCTCCGGCGGGCGGGGCCGGAGGGTCTCCGCTGATCATCAAGCAGGCCCAAGTCCGCCTGGAAGTGGCGGACACCGACCAAGCCATCGACCGCTTCACCCAGATCGTCTCCGACACCCGCGGTTACATCATCAGCAACCGGATCTGGTATCAGCCCGCCGGCGGGGAGAATTTCAAATACGCCACCTACACCATCGGCGTGCCGGTCGACATGTTCGAGACGGCCCTGCGGCGGATCCGCTCGCTCGGCGTTCGGGTTCTCGATGAGACCGCCGGCGGCCAGGACGTGAGCGAGGAATACGTCGACCTCGAATCCCGCCTGCACAATCTCGAGGCCACCCGCGACCGCATCCGCGGCTTCCTGGATCAAGCCCAGACGGTTGAGGAATCGCTGCGGATCAACAACGAACTGGCCGCGATCGAAGAACAGATCGAACAGGTGCAGGGCCGGATGCGCTACCTCGCCGGACGGGCGGCCTATTCGACGATCACCGTGCAATTCGATCCCTCCCTCCCCGCCGCCCCGACCCCGACCCCGACGCCCGAGCCCGTTCCCTACGTCTGGGATCCCGGCGCGACCTTCCAGCGCGCAAGCGGCATGGCGGTGAAGGCCGGCCAGTTCCTGGTGGACGCGTTCATCTACCTGGCGGTATGGCTGCCCTTCGCGGTTCCGGCGCTGATCGTCTGGATGGCGTACAAGATCGCCACCCGCAAGCGGAAGGTCATCCAATCCTAACCGCGGATATCTCCCCGCCTCCGCCCTCCCGTCGCTCCGCTCCGGGACGGGTCCGGGCACCTTCTCCCAGCCCATCACTCCCAGCCGACAGACTCGGAGTATCGCAATCCTCCGTCCACTGAGGTGAGGCTGGGAGAATGAATCCCGTCACTGTCCCGCGTGGAGCGCGGGACAGTGACGGGAGGAAGGGATGCGGGGCCAGGAAAAGCGGTTGCATCCGTACAATCGTTTTTCTATTCCGTGCACTCCACGGATCCCCGGATGTTATAATTTCTCGCGGCAGAAAAAAGCAACCCATGATCCAAACCATACTGGATGTTCTGTTTCGCGCCAGGGCCGCCATCCGCGTCCTGCTCCTCGGCCTGACCGCGCTGGCGCTGGCGGCGGTCTGCGGATATTTGGCCGTCTACCTGTGCCTCGCCGCGGCGCGGATGGGCTATCCGTACGAATTGGAATGGATCGAAGGCGGGTTCGCCGGACAGGTGAGCCGGATCCTCGCCGAGCAGACCGTCTACGGCCCGCCGTCGATCGAATTCACCCCCTTCATCTACACCCCGCTCTACTTCTACCTTTCCGCATCCGCGGCCCGCATTTTCGGGGACAGCCTTTTTTCCCTGCGCCTGGTATCCGTCCTCTCCTCGCTGGCCGCGATGGCCGGAACGTTTGCGCTCGTCTTCCGGCGCAACCGCAACCTCGTCGCCGCCGCGCTGGCCGCCGGGCTCTTGGCCGCCTCTTACCGCATCACCGGCGCCTGGCTTGACGTGGGCAGGGTGGATTCGCTGTCCATCGCGCTGTTGGTGCTGTTCTGCTGGGCGCTTCCACAATCCGCAAACCGGTTCCGGTGGGTTGCGGCGGGCGGCATCGCGGCCTTGATGGTGCTCGCCAAGCAATCAATGACAGTCGCCGTCCTGCCGTTTTTCCTCGTCCACATGGCGCAATACCGCCGCCGATCCGCTTGGATGCTGGCGGGCTTTCTGGCGCCGCTGGTCGTGGTCACCGGCATCCTCCATGCCGCCAGCGACGGTTGGTATTCCTTTTACACCGTCGAAATCCTCGGGGCGCAGGCGGATTGGCTCGGCGGCGAGGTGGCCCTCGGCTTTTGGACGACCAACATCCTGCGGCACTACTTCGTTTCGCTCAGCATCGGCGCGGCCGGGCTGGTCCTCATCCTCCGCGAGCGCCGGAAGGAATTCTGGCAATGGCTGGCGCTGCTGGCCGGCGCGCTGTTGAGCTCCTTCCTGGCGCGGATCAAAGCCGGCGGGTTCGACAACGTCCTCCTGCCCTCGGTGGCCGTGATCGGCATCTTGCTCGGAATCGGCTGGGACCGAATCGCGGCCGCGTTGTGGAAGCGGCCGGAGTTCCTGCGCGACGCCGCCAGCATTCTGCTGACCGCCGCCGCCCTGTATCAGCTCTACCACCTCCGCTATTCCCCGGCGGATCAGCTTCCCACGCAGCAAAACCTCCAAAGCGGAGCGGCGTTCGTCGAGTACCTGGCCGAATTCCCCGGCGAGGTGTACGTTCCCTACCATACCGGGTACGCCGTCCTGGCCGGCAAGCCGGCGCTCGCCCATCAAGCCGCGCTGTGGGACGTCCTGCGCGGCGATGCGCCCAACCGCGGCAAGAAAATCCTTCTGGACGAGATCACCGCAGCCGTCCTCTCGCAACGGTTCGACGTGGTCATCCTGGACGGGGCCGGAGAGTGGAATTTCCTCGCCGGATTGGAGCAGGTGTATGCGCTCCAACCGGCCTGGCTTCCGCCGGACCTTTCCCCCACGCCCCTGACCGGCTGGCAGGTCAGCCCGCAATCGATTTTCCTTCCAAGGGACGGCGCAACAAGCGGCCAACTTCTCTCCGGATTTATCGCGTTGGATCCGAATTCCGGAAAGGACTGGCGCTCCCTCTTTCCATACCTGGCATAAGCAAGAAAAAATGATCGTCATGCCCGCATGCATTTGGCGGGCATCCAGAAATCCATCGGCGGATATCTTCAAGCATCAGCCCAGCCCCCACCCTTCCTAAACACTCTGGGGTTTCGAATGTTGATTGCCCCCTCCCCGTTGATGAAAAAAGACCGGGACGGTCCTTGAAACCGCCCCGGTAAAATTATTGAACGACCGTTTGGCATTCGCCGTATTCGTCAATCACCTCGATATGGATGCTTTGGATGCCGCTTCCCGTATCAAAGGCCGTGCCGAAGATCCGCACCGGAACAGGCTTGCTGTTCGGCGGCCTGAGTTCCATAGGATCGGCGAATACCTCCATCGTCGGCGGTTCGACGTCCGCAACGATTTCGACCTCGATCTGTTGTGTCGCTCCGACATTGTCGGCCAAATCCATTGCGCGGAAGAAGACGGTATGCGGGCCGGATTGGTCAAGCATGATGGGATCGGTATATGCCTGCCAGTTGTTTTCCGCATCCAAGCTGAACTCGATGTATTTCAATCCAGAGCCCGGATTGCCATCGGTGAGCGGCGGGTTCTCGACAGTCACCTCCACCAGCGCACCGGGAGCGTATTGGCTTTCGGATACCTGTTCCCCCGTAACGGCGGCCGAGCTAATCGGCGATTCAAGATCCACCCAAATTTCAAGCAGATCGCTTTCATTTATGTTGCCGGCTTTGTCGATGGGCCGAAATTGCAGCGCATGATATCCAGAGGAGTTGAGCAGGATGTCATCGGTGAATAAAATCCATTCCTCCGAACCGTTTTGGCGGTACTCGATCCGGTCCACGCCCGATCCCGGAGAACCGTCGGTCAATTCGGATCCGCCATACTACTTAAATGGACTTGGATGGGTCTGGTGCGGGGATGTTCCCGCCAGGATAACGCGGGGACGACGTGGCATAAAACGCGCAGTCTGTAAGAGCGGGAAAACAACAACCGATCACGCAAGGATAAGTTGATCTTCTATAGTCTATGGTCCATGGTCCTTGGTCCTTGGTCCAAGGTCCATCGTCCGATTTTTCTACTCTTCTTCCGCGCCCACCAGCCGCTTCCACTCGCCGTGGATCCCGTCCTCGCTGACGCCGAAATAATAGCGGATGCCCTTCGGGGTGCGCTGGACCAGGTCGTAGCTCTCATCCCCCCGCCGCGTGCGCTTCTTGAGCAGTGCCAGGTCGCCCTGCCAGCCGAAGGTTTCCGGGGCCGGGAGCTTGGCGTGCTCTTCCAGTGCGTAATGCCACAGCCGCCGCGAGGAGGCCAGGGTGACGTTCTTCACCATGCTGCCGTTGCGCAGGTCTCGCACGGTGTAGTAGCGCACGCCGTCGCGCTCCTCGAACGAGACCACCTCCACCCCGGTCCGCGGGGCGGCGATTTCCTGCTCGCTTGCGGGAACCGCGGCCGGTTCGGCCGATGTCGGCGCGGCGGGGGCCTCGGCCGGCGGCGGCGCCTGCGCCCGCGCTTTGCGCCCCACCAGCGTGACGATCTCGTCCCGCACCGCCAGGCCGGTTTCATCTTCGTTGCGGACGTAGATCTTGCTGCCCTCCACGGCGTAGGGCGGATCCTCCCCGCGCGGAACCATGACCCGGATGATGTGCTTTCCGCGCGATTCCTGGACGTCGACCGTCACCGGCAGGGCCGGCGTGATCCTGCGCCCGATCTCGCGCTCGAGCATCGCCGTCGCTCTGGCCGCGTCGGGGACCCCCGCCGGAGGCGCCTTCGGATCCGCCCGCGCGCCAACGAACAGAGTCCCGCCATTGGTGTTGGCGAAGGCGCACACGTTGGCGATCACCTCGTAGAGTTTGCCGCCTTTTTCCGCCATGCTCTCGTGGAAGTCCTGGACGATGGTCGGGCCTTCCTCGCGCGCGTTCTGGATGAAATCGAAGGCCTCCGTCTCCTCTTCTTTGGAAGCCCGGTGGGCCCGGGTGCGCGAAAAATCGTTGCCCAGGAACAGGTCGCGCAGGGCGGAGAAAGAAAGCTCCGGCAGCAGCACGTCGGTGGTCCGGTCCCCCACCCCCAGGTTTTTACGGTTGGCGGGGTCCGTCCTCAGGCGGTGGGCGTCGGATCCCTGGATGCAGTGCATCCGCCGCGGGTATTCCGGCTTGGCGCCGTTGAAGAAGGCGGCGGTCGAGCGCCGGCCGCGCTGTTCCATGTCGGTCACCTCCAGGGCGTGCAGGTGCGGATCCTGGGTGTAGGCGATTTTGGTCTGGCCGCCGAAATCGAATCCGCGCATCGCCACGCCGTTGGTGCTGTTGGCGTGGGCGGCGATCGCCAGTCCGCCGGCTTCATCGATCTTGCGGTAGGCGGTCAGCACGTCGGCCGAGGCGCCCACCGTCACGGATCCGAGGTCGATCCGGTCGGAGGGGATGTTCAGGTCGAGCAGGATGTGCTCGATCTCGCGCACGTTCTTTTCCGGCGGGAACACGCCGAGGATGTGGAACCCGAACGTGGCGGTGAACTCGAACCCCGGAAAGACGACCAGCTTCCCCAGCAAGCGGCGGAATTCCTCCAGCCGCGCCCGCTCCTCGGCCGTCAGCCGCCCGCCCTTTTCGAGCGTTTCCAGGAAGACGATCTCCTCGCGCATCCGGCGGTAGCCGGCGACGGTGTTGTGGTCGGTGACGGCGATCGCCGAAAGGCCGCGCGCCTCGGCGCGGCGGAGGATGTCGAGCATGTCCACCCCCGGCTCCTGGTAATCCGACGAGGCGGGGGTGTGCAAATGCAGGTCAACGGTGTACCACTGGCGGTTTTTTCGGCTCATGGCTCTCTAGAGGAATCTCTGAAAGGATGCGGAGGAGGGCGGTTTCGGGCTCTCCTCCCGGTGAATCCGGTCGGCCGGCGCGGCAAGCACCGCCGCGAGCAGGCGTAGAAGATTTTCCGGCATGTACGGCTTGACGATGAAGGCGTTGGCGCCGGCCTGCAGGCACTCCTCGGTCAGGTTGATCCCGGAGGTCATCACCACCCGTACATCGTTCAGGTTCGGATTTTGCCGGATCTCGCGCAGAATTTCCACCCCGTCCTTGCCGCCGAGATGCACGTCCAGCAGGACGAGGTCGGGGTTTTCTTCTTCGACCTGCGCCGCGGCGGGGCGTTTGGCGTCGTACGACCGCACCGCGTATCCCTCGATCTCCAGCAGGGTTTGCAGGAGCATGGTCATATCGCGGTCGTCTTCCAACAACAATATTTTCGGCATTCCGTTCCTCCAAATCCGCCCGAATGCTGTCCGCCTGCTCCCGGTCGGAAGGGGAAGCCTTCAGCGCTTCCCGCCGCTCGCCCGCCGGGCGCCGTTTTTCCGCCCCTTCCCCGGAATCCGCCTTTTGGCCGCGGAACCGGCCCGCCTTCCGTTTCCGGATTCGGGCGAGAGGGCCTGGCGGAGGACTTCGTCGACCGTATCTACGAAGACGAACATCATCTCCTTGCGGACGTCGTCCGGGATGCCCTTAAGGTCCTTTTCGTTCCGGCGCGGAAGGATGACCGTCTTCAGCCGGGCGCGGTGGGCGGCCAGCACCTTCTCCTTCACCCCGCCGATCGGCAGCACCTTCCCGCGCAGGGTGATCTCGCCGGTCATGCCGATATCCGAACGCACGGGCCGGCCCGCCATCAGCGACACCAGCGCGGTGGCGATGGTGATCCCGGCCGACGGCCCGTCTTTGGGCTGGGCGCCGCCGGGGATGTGCAGGTGGATGTCGTGGGTGTCGAAGAAATCGGCCGGCAGGTTCAGGGATTTCGACTTGGAGCGCACGTAGGAAAGCGCGGCGTGGGCGGATTCCTGCATCACCTGCCCCAGCGAGCCGGTCAGCTGGAATCCGCGCTTGCCCGGCATCTGAGTCGCCTCGATGAAGAGCAGGTCCCCGCCGACGGGGGTCCAGGCCAGAGCCGTCGCCACCCCGGGAATCGAGGTCCGTTCCTGGACCTCCTCGGCGTTGAAGAACCGGCTCGGGCCGAGGTACTCCGCCACCTTTTCGGCGGTGATCTTTTCGCGCATCGCCTTGCCCTCGGCCACGGCGGTGGCCACCTTGCGGCAGATGGAGCCGATCTCGCGCTCGAGGCTGCGCACCCCCGCTTCGTGGGTGTAGTGGCGGATCAGGGTCCGCAGGCCGTCCTCCCCGAATTCCACCTCCCCTTCGCGGACGCTGTTCTCGCGCAGCTGGCGCGGGATGAGGTAGTGCTTGGCGATTTCGATTTTCTCGCGCTCGGTGTAGGAAAGGATCGCGATCACTTCCATCCGGTCCAACAGCGGCCCGGGGATGGTTTCGATCTGGTTGGCGGTGGTGATGAACAGCACCTGCGAGAGGTCGAAGGCCACCTCCAGGTAATTGTCGCGGAACTCGCGGTTCTGCTCCGGATCCAGCACCTCGAGCAGCGCCGCCGCCGGATCCCCGCGGAAATCCGAGCTGAGCTTGTCGACCTCGTCGAGCATGAACACCGGATTGCGGCTCTCCACCCGCCGCAGGGCCTGGAGGATCCGCCCCGGCATCGAGCCGATGTAGGTCCGCCGGTGGCCGCGGATCTCGGCCTCGTCGTGTACTCCGCCGAGCGAGATGCGGACGAACTTGCGCTCCATGGCGCGCGCGATCGAACGGCCAAGCGAGGTTTTGCCCACCCCCGGCGGGCCGATGAAGCACATGATCGCCCCTTCGCGCTCGCGGCGGATGGCGTCCCCCGGTCGCAACCCCGAAGGCATCTCCCCCTTCCGTTCCAGCCTCAGCTTGCGCACCGCCAAGTATTCCAGGATCCGCTTCTTTACGTCGTCCAGCGCGTAATGGTCCTCGTCGAGCACCCGCCGCGCGTGGGCTACGTCGAGGTCGTCTTCCGTCACTTTGTTCCACGGCAGTGCGATCAGCCAATCCAGGTAAGTGCGGATGACGCCGTACTCGGCCATGGCCGTCGGCAGTTTCGCCAGCCGCTCGAGCTCGCGCTTGGCCTGTTCGGCCGCTTCCTCGGGCAAGCCGGCGGCCTCGGCCTTGGCGCGCAGTTCCGCGACCTCGGCGGCCTGCTCGTCGGTTTCCCCCAATTCCTTCTGGATCGCCTTCATCTGCTCGCGCAGGAAATATTGGCGCTGGACCTTCTCGATCTCGGAGCGGGCTTCCTCCTGGATCTTCGCCCCGAGCTGGAGCACGTCCAGCTCTTTGGTCAGGAGGCCGACGAGCAGTTTCAGCTTCGCGGCGGCCGAATCCATCTCGAGGATCTTCTGCCCCTGATCCAGGTCCATCCGCTGGTAGTTGGAAATGGTGTAGGCCACCTGAAGCGGATCCTCGAGGCTGACGATGGTGGTCACCAGCTCGCGCGGCACGGAGGGAATCAGCTCGGCGATCTTGGCGAACTGGTCCCGGACGTTGCGCGAAAGGGCTTCCACCTCCAGCCCGGTGTCCACCGTTTCCGGCGCCAGCTCCACGCGGGCCTTCAGGTACGGCTCCTCCGCGACGTACTCGAGGACCCGAATGCGGGACAGCCCCTGGACCACGATTCGGATGGTGCCGTCCGGAGCGCGGAACAGGCGGTGGACGATCGCCGCCGTCCCGATCGGGAACAAATCGTTCGGGCCGGGGGAGGCGAGCTCCGGATCCTTGGAGGTGACCAGGCCGATGATCTTCTCGCCCACGGTGGCGTCGTCCACCAGGCGGATCGACCGCGGCTGACCGACCGTCAGCGGCACGACCGTCTGCGGGTAGACCACGACGCCGCGCAGGGGCAGGATGGGCAGCGAATCGGGAATGTGGAATTCCGCTTCTCCCCCTTCCGGTTTGGGAACCGCCTCGGCTTCGGCCGGTTCCTGGATCTGGGTGGTGATCGACGGCAGTGCGATGTCCGCCGGAAGCGGGGCTTCGGCGATTCCTTCGATCAATTCTTCCGTGGAGTTCGTCCACCGGGAGGCCGGCATGGGCAATGTTCTTTCTTTCGGTCCGGTCCCGTCAGGCGGCGTTGTCCGGCGGGGTTCGGGTTTTACGCAATTCGACGATCAAGAATCCGTCGTGGTAATCCGCCTGGATGAAATCCGGCTCGACCCTCACCGGCAGTTCCACCTCGGTCAGGAATTCCCCGGTATGGATCTCCATCTGGTGGTAGATCCTGCGTTCCGCGGAAGCCTTCCGGCAGCCGGAGATCCGCAGTCCCATCCCCTCCATCGTCACGGAAAAATCCGCTTTCTCCATTCCCGCCACTTCCACCTGGACCCGGATGGCCTGTTCGGTCTCGAAGACGTCCGTCGGAGGGCGCCAGATGTGGGAATGACGGATCCAGACGTAGCGGGTGGTGATGTATTCGTGCTTGTGTAGCGGGCCGGTGTGCAGTTCGCCGGTTTCGCCCCGATGCTCCAGAAGGTCGACCGAGGAAGTAACCATAACCGCCGCCTTTCTTGGGCCGTTGACTGTTTATTGTATCACGCGTGTTTCCGGGGATTTTGCCCGCGGCGCGCCGAAGACGCCCCGCCGGGCGGCCGCCCGTCACCAATCGATCTCCATTTTGTCCGCGGCCAGGGCGGTTTCGCCGTCGAAGATCCGGTTCGCCTCGGCCAGCAGGGCCCCGCCGTCCGCGCGCGGATCGGTGTGGATCAAAAGCAATTTACCGGCGCGGGCGTCGCGGGCCGCCGCCGCGGCTTGCGCCGCGCTGCTGTGGCCCGTCCCTTCCCCCGTCGCCTCGTGGATCAGCAGGTCGGCACCCCGCGCCAGCTCCACCAGAGCGGCGCAGGGTTCGGTGTCGGCGGAGTAGACGAAACTGCTCCGCGCGCGGATGAGCTCCACCCGCACGGCCAGCGTGGGAACGACGTGGCGGACCGGCGCCGCGAAAACCCGGAAATCGCCGTTCTCGAGAACGGCCGCCCGCCGGCCGCGCGGCACGCTGTGGTAGCGGAGGGGGAACCGCTCCGGCATCCTCCCCCATCCGAACATCGCCGTCAGTCGGCGCAGCTTGCGGACGGTCTGCGCGCCGGCGTGGATCCTCAGCGGCGCGCGCCTTCCCCGCAAGACGGATTCCATCAGGAAGGCCGGCAGTCCGGCGGCGTGGTCCGGATGGAAATGGGTGATGAAGACGTCATCGATCCGGCCGGCGTCCGCGCCCAGGTCCTCCAGCCTGCCGCAGGGGGATGCGCCGCAATCGATCAGCAGGCCGTGCTCCGCGCCCAGGCAGGCCAATTGGGTCGGCCTCCGGTTCTCGGCCGTCACCGCGCTGGAGGATCCAAGGACCAACAGCCTCACCATCCCATCACTCCGGCGGCCGCCAGCGGCGTCACCCACGTTTCGAGGACGGCGGCCAGAAGCTGCAACGGCAGAACCGCCCCGAGCAGCACGCAGAGCCAATCCGCCAGCGCCTGCAGCCAGATCTGCCCCAGCGACCGGCCTTCGGGTTTGGCGAGCAGGCAGTTGCCGAGGCGCAGGATGGCGGCCCCGGCGATCCACATCGCCGGAATCTCCACGATCCCGTGCGGCAGGACGAACCCCAGGAAGAACATCCAGGGTGAAGCGCCGGCGCCCGCCATGGCCGCCGTGGCGTAGGCGATGATCCCGATCGGCAGCATCAGCACCACCAGACCCATGATCCCGAGCGAGATCATCCCCAACATCGAGGCCAGGAAGATCGCCTGCAGGTTGTGGGTGAAGATCATCCAGGTTCCGCCCGCGGTAAAGAAGCCGATCGATTCCAAGGCCTCGAGGAATTCCCCCCGGCGGGCCTGCAGATTGACCGCTTCGGCCGGGATGGGGAACCGCTCCGAAAGAACGATCCCGAGGACGGCGCCGAGGGCCAGCGCCGCCGCCGTCCACGGAAAGGCCGGCAGCGTGCGGCGCAGCGCGGGCAGGACGGCCAGGCGGTGCCAGGCCAGGGGATGGCGCGCGCCCCCGCTGAAGGCCCGCCAGAAGTAGGCGCCCATCCGGTCGAAGCGCAACTCCTCGACTTCGCGCGAGAGCAATTCCTCGCGCCGGAACTGGCGCAGGCCGATGCGGATGAAGATCACCGCCAGCAGGACCACCCCGGCGATCACCCACCACAGCGCCCCGTACATGCGGTAGAACATCACCATGCTTTCGCCCTGCATCAGCAGCGCGAAGGGGACGATCACGAACGACGCCAGCAGGTTCGCGGCGCGGACCGAGTTGGTCTGGGCCGAGATGACCACCGCGGCCGAAACCATGCACACGGCGTGGGCCGCGGTGAGGATGACGATTTGGAATAGCAGCTCGAGCGGCGGAAACCAGCCGGCCAGGAAGTACATCCCCGCCAGGTAGGCCGTGATCCCCAATCCCGCGGCCGCCAGCGGGGTGAGGACCGAGGCCGAGACCTTGCCGAGGAACAGTTCGAGATCTGTCAACGGAGTCGCCAACAGCGGCTCCAGGCTGAAGCGCTCCTTCTCCCCCACGAAGCTCTCCAGGGCGATCACCAGGCCGACCGAGGTCGGGAAGAAACCGACGATCATTAAAAGGAAGGGGAAGACCGCCTCGGCCACCACCTGCCCGCCGTATTGGTTGACGTAATTGATCACCGCCCGGGCGGCGAAATTCATCAGGACCGGGAAGAAGAGGGTCAGGATGGCCATCGGGATGACCACCCGCCAATCGCGGAGCTGGTCGCGCACCTCCCGTTTGACCAGCGCCCCTAGGCGCGCCGCCCGGAAGCGCAGGGAGACCGCCGCTGCCGGCGCGTTCATCGGGCCTCCCCGGCCGGCTCCGGCCGCTCGTCCTCGGCCACCGCCTGCAGGTAGACCGATTCGAGCGACGGGGTGATCTCGCGCAGCTCCATCACCATCGCACCCCGCTCCGCCGCCCGGCGGAGAATCTCCGGATTGGACCGGCGCGGATCCGCCGCGCGGAACCGGATCCGACCGGGTTCGCGGCTCACCACCCCCGCCAGCCCCTCGAAGGCGGGCTCCAGGTCGTCGTTTGCCTCCGCCAGGCGCAGCTCGAACACGGCCGGACCCAGCATCCGGGCCCGCAGTTCGCCGGCCGTCCCTTCGGCGATCAGGCGCCCGCGGCGGATGATGGCGATCCGATCCGCAAGCTCCTCCGCTTCCGAAAGATTGTGGGTGCACACCAGGATGGCGCACCCGTCTGCGCGCATCGACCGCAAAAGATCGCGGACCACGCGCGCGGATTCCGGATCCAGCGCTGAAGTGGGTTCGTCGAGCAGGAGGATCCGCGGGGAATGCAGGAGGGCCCGCACCAGCGCCAGCCGTTGGCGCATCCCCTTGGAAAACTCGGCCAGCCAGGCGTCCGAATCCACGTCCAGGCGCAGGTCCCTCAGCAAGCGGCCGGCGCGCTCCTTCCGTTCGCGGGGTGAAAGGCCGTAGAGCGCGCCGAAAAAATCCAGGTATTCCCCGCAGCGCATCCGGTTGTAGAGGCCGTGCTGTTCGGTCAGCACGCCCACCGCCGCCCGGACGGACTCGGTTTGGGCGAGGACGTCGAATCCGCCGACGCGGGCGCCTCCCGAATCCGGCCGGAGGATCCCCGCCAGCATCCGGGTGGTGGTGGTTTTTCCCGCGCCGTTGGGCCCGAGCAGGGCGAGAATTTCCCCCCGCCCGATCCTCAGCCTCAGGCGGTCCACCGCGGTTATCCGTTCGTAGCGTTTGGTCAACCCGTCGGCTTCGATCATGATCCTCTTCGCCCCCTACCCCCGTCCCCTCCCCCCACTTCCGGCATATGCCGGGAGAGGGGGGAGGGGACGGGGGATAGGGGTGAGGCGGAAAAAGAAAACGGAGAGACTCGCCTTCCGTCTCTCCGTCGCCACGCGCTAGATCGTGGTGGGCTCCTTCGCCGTGCGGCGGGCCCGGATCCAATCCCCGAGTCCGTGCCGCCAAATCAGGATGGCGACCGCCCCCACCGCCGTCACCGCCATCGTGATCTGGTTGACGTTGAGGCTGGTTCCCGCCAGCGGGGAATAATCCAGCCGGACGTATTCCAAGAAGAAGCGGATCAGCCCGTAGTTGAGCAGGTAGACCAGGATCAGGTCGCCGTCCTTCAGCTTGGCGGAATACTTCTGGCCCAAGAGGATCAGGATGGCGAAGTTGACGATGTTCAAGAGCATCTCGTACAGGAACAGGGGATGGTAGCGGTCCTCGTTCGCGTACTCGGTAATGCGGTATTCCGGCGGGATGTAGACCGACCATGGGAGATCGGTCGGCCTCCCGTAGACTTCGTGGTTGATCCAGTTTCCCAGCCGGCCGAAGGCGTGGCCGATGGCAACTCCCGGAACGGCGATGTCGCCCCACACCAGGAACGAAAGGTTGTTGCGGCGGACGTAAATGATCATGGCGATCGCACCGCCGATGACACCCCCCGGAAAGCCGAGGCCGCCCTTGGTCAGGTTGAGGGCGTCGAAGGGATGGGTCAGGTAGTAGACGGTGTCCATGCCCATGTCGACCATGCTCTGCTGCGGGGTGAGGATGTGCCAGATCCGCGCGCCGACCACCGCGCCCACCACGACCCACAGGAACATGTCCCAGACGATTTCCGGATCGTATCCCTTGCGGCGGGCGAGCACCTCGCCCACCCAGGCGATCAGCAGCGCCGCCGACATGAGGATGATTCCGTAATAGCGGACGTACACGACCCCGAAGCGAATGCCCAACTCGTCAAAACTCATGGCGTACCTCTCCCGTGCGAAAAATGATCTTTCATGCGCCGCCGGCTTGGCCGCGGACATGCCAGATCCGCTGCAGCGCGGTGAAGTTGCCGAGAACCGCCACCGCCCCGACCGCCGCCAGCGGCAGATTCAGGATCAGCAGCGGGCAGAGCACCATGTAGCGCTCCATGCGGGTGAGCAAGCCGACCTTGCATTCGAACCCCAGGGCTTCGGCGCGGGCTTTTTCGTAGGAAACCATCACCGAGCCGATCGCCGCCGCGAACGTCAGCCCCACGCCCAAAACGTCCGCGCCGAGCGCGAAATGCACCCCCAGCCCCGCGAACAGGAAAAATTCCGAAAAGCGGTCCGCGGTCGAATCCAGGAAGGCTCCGAACCGGCTGGCCTTCCCCTGCAGGCGCGCCAGAGTCCCGTCGAGCGCGTCGGTCGCGCCGCTCAGGAGGATCACCCACCCGCCCAGCGGAATCTTCCCCAGCGCCAGCAAAACCGCGCCCGCCGCCGAGCCCGCCAATCCGAGCAGGGTGACGGCGTTGGGGGAGATCCCCAGCCGGCCGAGTGCTCCTCCGACGGCGTCCAGGACGCCTTTGAATTGCGCCCGCATCCGATCGGTGAAAGTCGCCGGGCGGACGGCCGGCGGATTTTGACTCTGCATCCAGTTCCCTTTTCGGCGGGTTTCCCCGGCCGCTGTGATGCTACCGGCGGGGGCAGGTTCTGTCAACCCCGCCGTACCCCCCCCGCAGACTATGGAATTCTTCGTCGGAAAAACCCATTTTCCACCGCAAAGACGCGAAGAGCGCAAAGACTTCTTCAATAAAAAGCATTGCTGCTCAATCCGTTTCAATTCAAATGGATATCCCGCCTTTTTCTCCCTCACCTCTGTCCCCAGTCCCCTTCCCCCTCTCCTGGCGCCTGTCCTCGCGGAGCGGGGGTATGCCAGGAGAGGGGGAAGGGGTCAAGGGGTTGGGGAGTGAGGATTGGACGATGGCGGGATGCTGAGCAGTCACAAATTGGCGTTCTCTACGCCTTGGCAGGCAAATCAAGTGCGCCTGCCGCGGTCTTACTCGTCCTCGCCGTTTTCCCCGTCGTCCGCGCCTTCCCCGCGCCGCAGGACCTCGCGGGTCTTACCGCCCGTTTGCTGTCGTCCGATGATCCCCCGCTTTTGGAGTTCATCCATCAGCCGGGCCGCCTTCGGGTAGCCCAGGCGCATCTTGCGCTGCAGCAGCGAGGCGCTTGCCCTGCCGTACTGCCGGATGATTTGAGCCGCCTGGTCGATCTCCTCTTCCTCCGCGCCTTCGTCAGCGTCCGCCGGCTCCCGGACCATATCCTCCCAGGGCGCCTGCAGGGAAGCGGCGGCGGGAGCGGGTTCGGCCGCCTTCGCGGAGGCTTTTGCCTCCCGTTTGGGTTCGGCCTGCGGGGCGCCGGGTTCCTCCTCCGGATATTGTTCCTTCCAGAAATCGATCAACCGTGTGATTTCGCGGTCGGTGACGAAACAACCCTGCAGGCGGACCGGCGCGCCGGCCTCCGGCGAAAGGTACAGCATATCGCCCCGCCCGAGCAGGGATTCGGCGCCGGGGGTGTCGAGGATCACCCGGCTCTCGATCGAGGACGGAACCGCGAAGGCAATCCGCGCCGGGAAGTTGGCCTTGATCAATCCGGTCACTACGTCGGTGCTTGGGCGCTGGGTGGCCACCACCAGGTGGATCCCGACCGCCCGGGCCATCTGCGCCAGGCGGATCAGATGGCGCTCGGTCTCGTCCGGCGCGGTCATCATCAGGTCGGCCATCTCGTCGAGCAGGACGACCAGCCGCGGGAGGGGTTCGCCCTCCCCGCGCGCGGCCGCCTTGCGGTTGTAATCGTCGATGTGCCGCGCGCGGAGTTCCTCGAGCAGCTTGTAGCGCCGGTCCATCTCGCGCGTGCACCAGCGCAGGACGGTCACGATCCGCTCGAGTTCGGTTTCCACCCGCCCGAGGATGTGCGGCAGGCCGTTGAAGCGCACCAGCTCGACCATCTTCGGATCGATCAGCACCAGCCGCAGCCGCTCGGGCGGATTGTTGGCCACCAGGCAGGCGGTGAGCGCGGTGATGCACACCGATTTCCCCGAGCCGGTCGTCCCGCCGATCAGCAGGTGCGGCATGCCGGCCAGGTCAGCGCAATGCGGCGCGCCGGCCACGTCCAAGCCGAGCGCCACCGCCAGCGGAGATTTGACCTTCTGAAAGGCGGCCGATTCCATCACCATCCGCAGGCGGACGAGCGACGTCCGCCGGTGGGGGACTTCGATCCCGACGTAGGATTGGCCGGGCACGGGCGCCTCGATCCGCAGGGTGGGCGCGGCCAGCGCCAGCGCCAAATCGTCGGTGAGCGAGGAGATCTGCGAAACGCGCACTTTCGCGCGCCGCAGTTCGCCGTCGGAGCCGGCTTTTTCCACGAAGCCCGGCTCCACGCCGTATTGGGTGACGGTCGGGCCGGTGCGGAACGAAATCACCCGCGCCGGGACGCCGAATTCCGCGAGGGTCTTCTCGATCGTCCCGGCGATCTGGTTGATCTCGCGGATCGACGGGGCGGTCAGTTCTCCGCCTTCGAAGATCCCGATCGACGGCAGGCCCCGCTCGCGCTTGATCCTCGCCGGCGCCTGCTTTTCGATCAGCGCCGGCCCGGGTTTGAGGTTCTTGCGGAAAGCGTCCGGCAGGCGCGCGGCCTGCTTAGCCGGCAATTCGATTTTCGCCGGCGGCGCCGGGGCCGCCGACGCCGTCTTTTTCACGGAAGCCTCTCCGACGGCTCCCGCCTCGGGGGGAACCGCCGCCGGAGGCGAGGGGCGGCCGCGCGTAACCTTTCCGGCCGCGCCCGTTCCCGCCGGGCGGAGGATTGTCTCCAGGGATAGGTCGAGCCCGTATCCCGCCAGAACCGCGATCAGCGCGGCAAGCAGGATTCCCTCCCAGATCGGACTCATGATTTGTCCGAGGAGATAATGAATCCCCCAGCCGATCAACCCCCCTCCGCGTCCGGATTCGGATTCCGCCAGCGTCGGTGCGGCGGCCAGCGACGCCAATCCCAGGCCGGCGAGAACCGCCAATTCCACCGCGATCACGCGCGTCCAGGATACCGGTCGATCCCTACCGAGCCGGGCAAGGAGCAGTTTCGCAGTGGTCCACAGCAGGGCGAGCGGAAGAAACGCCGCCCCCCAGCCCAGCCACCGCCGCAACAACCCTCCCAGGGCGTCGATCAGACTGCCGTGCGCCAAGCCCAACAGGGCGATCAGGCATAACAGGGCGGACAATCCCAACAGGACGACCGCCACGTCCTCCGCGTACGGGCGGACCAGCACCAGCAGCTGGGCGATCCGCTCCCAGCCCTTGGGAAGCCGGGCAGGGGAGCGTCCGGGAGGGGAATTTTTCATCCCTCGATGTCCGTTGCCGCTGCGGAATCCGTTGCTTCCGCCGGGGCCGCGGAATCGTCAGGTTCGGCCGGGGCCGCCGCCTCCGAGCCGGAATCCTCGCGCGGCTTGCGGAGGCTCAACGCCAGCCGGCGGGTCTGGCTTTCCACCGAAAGCACGCGCGCAGTCACTTCCTCGCCTTCGGCGACGATGTTGCGCGGGTGCGAGAACGGCCCGTCCGCCAACTCCGAGATGTGGATCAACCCTTCCACGCCCTCCTCCAACGCGGCGAAGGCGCCGAAATTCGTCACGTGGGTGATCTTGCAGGGCACCCATGCGCCGGGCACGTAGCGTTCGGGAACGGTCACCCACGGATCGGCCTGCAGGCGCTTGAGGCTGAGTGCGACCCGGCCCTGGTCGCGGTCGATGCTGATTACTTCGACGTCGACCTTCTGGCCGATCGAGACGAAATCCGCGGGGTTGTGCACGCGCCCCCAGGAAATCTCCGACAGGTGGACCAAGCCTTCCATCCCCCCCAGATCGATGAAGACCCCGAAGTTGGTGATGTTGGTTACTTCGCCCTGGATCCGTTCGCCGACTTGCAGTTTGGAGAGCAGTTCGGCCCGGCGGCCGGGGGCGGCCTGGGCGGCCCGCTCCGAAAACACCACCCGCCCCTTTTCCGGATCGAACTCGATGATCTTTCCGCGGATGGTCTGGCCGATCTTGCGGTACATCACCGTCTGCCGCTCCTCGTCGCTGTTCAGCGAAGGCACGCCGATCAGGTGCGAGAGCGGGACGAAGCCGCGGATATCGCCCCCTTCCACCAGGAGGCCGCCGCGGTTGACGCCGGTCACGTGAAGATCGGCGATCCCGTCGCTTTCGTAGAGTTCGCGGGCGGCCGCCCAATCCGAAGCGGCCGGGCGGCGGTCCGAGGCGCCGGATTCGCCGGCCGGCGGCCGCCCTCCGCCGCCTTCTTCGCCCAGCACCGATGACCACCAGGATTCGCTGGGGGTGTTGGGGGAGGCCGGCTCGTAGGCCGCCCGTGATTCCGCCGGCCGCGCCGGGCGCGCCGGGGCGGAGGAGGTCGGCGGCGGCGCGGAGGGCTGGACGGGAGGGTGCGAGTTGCGCGTGATCGAGGTGAGTTGTTTCGGGGTCAGGGAGTACAGGTTTTTCATGCGTTTTCCATCCTTGAAAGTTGGATTGTCCTTATCTTGGCTTCATTGCGGGCGCCCCCCGCGCCTCGTGCCGGTCAGCCCGCCCCGTCCGGGCCAGTCCGGGGGCTGAGGGCGCGCCGCAATCTCCGGTTTTCGAATTTCGATTCATCCTGCTCAGCCGACGATCTCATAATCGGTCGCCGGTTCGTTCGACTGCCGCTCCATTTCGGCGATCACCCGGGCCAGTTCCTCGATCGCCACTTTCTGCTTGCGGTACAGGTCCGCCTCCGAAACCGCCAGGCGCAGCGCGACGTCGCGGACCCGCTTGCCTTCCAGGAATTTCATCTCCAGGATGTTGTAGAGCAGCCACTCGCTGGTGAAGCGCCGCTCGCCCTCCGGACGCACCCGTTCGACCGCCCGGCGCAGGACCGCCCGCAGGGCGTTGACCGTGTTGCCGTCGTGCGAATCCAGCTCCTCGCGCACGATGCGCAGGCCGAGCAGCGGGCTGGCGCTGAGCTTCGGCCCGCCCCAATAATGGGTGAGCGCTTCGCGCACCCATTGGGCGAGGTCGGCGGCGCCGGCCCCGCCGTTGGCCGGGGCGGCCATCAAGCCGGCTTGTCCGTAGCGGGCGGCCGCGCTGAGCGACTGGATCCGCTCCACGTCCGGGATCAGCCGGTTCAGCGAAGCGAAGACTTCCCGCTGCAGCCGCTCGTCCGCCAGCGCGCCGGCCGCGCGGACGGTCAACCGCCCGAGGGAATCGCGCTGGTCCGGATTCAATTCCAGGCGCTCGGAGACGGCCGCCAGTCCCAGCAGGCCGATCATCTCGTCGCTTTCGGGTCCGTGCAGCGGGATCAGCCAAAATCCGCCCCAGCGGAAGAGGCTTCCCGCGCCGGGGATGTATTCCAGCACCTCCGGCTTCGGCAACTTGGAGAGGTCCGCCTCCAGCGGCAGCATCGCCCGCGGCCCCACCCCGGCCAGGAAGGCGGCGCCTTCGTCGTTCCATTCGATGACGAACGCGGCCGGGGAGCGGGTGAGATCGCAGAGAGCCGCCAGCAGGGATTCGAGAAACTGGCGCAGATCGGATCCGGTCAGCAATCGCTCCTCCAGCCATTGCAGGCGGCGGATTTCTTCCCGGTCGGAGCGGGTCTCCAGGAACATCATCCGCTCGACCGGGCGGCGGCCGACGGTGATCGCGAACTGCAACAGCACGATCACCATCACCAGGGCGACGAGGATCAGGCGCGACCCGGTCAGCCCGACGCGGTCGAAAAGGTACGTGGCGGTGATCAATACCCCCAGGGCGGCGCCGGCGACCAGCGGTCCGCGCAACAGCCATTGGAAAAGCCGGCCTTTCACCACCCGGTCCGAATAGGTCACGCCGAAATACGCCGTGGCGTACGCCAGGACGACCAGCAGGCCGGCAACCATCAGGTTCGACTGCACCAATCCGATGCGCATCAGCAAGGGGTGCAGTTCCGCGACCCGGCCGAGCAGCAGCAGGTAGGGGAAGGCGGCCATGCCCGGGGCGAGGGTCCCGACCATCAGGTAAATCATCCGGCGGCGGCTGGTGGACGTCTGGCAGCGGCGGTAGGCGCGGACGAGGTTGATGGCGGTCCAGACGAGCACCGGCGCCGCATAGGCGATGAAGACCCAGAAGTACGGGCCGGCCTCAAGGTGGGCCAGCCCCCCGTCGAGGGCGATCCCGCCCAGGAACAGGTCGGTCAGCGTTATCAGGGCGATCAGTGCGGCGGCGAGGAAATAATTGGCCCGCACCGCCAGCCGCCTTCGTCCGCGCGACGGCCGCCCGGTCGACGCCAGAAGCGCGTCGGAAAAGTGCAGGTAGACCGCGGGCAGCAGCGCCGTGCCGACCCATTGGACCCGCAACCAGATCTCCGCTTCGACCAGATCGCGGGCGGTGGACGCCAATCCGTCCGCCACGGCGATCAGGACGATGCAGCCGAGGATTAACGCGAAGACGCGCGTGACCCTTTCGCGCAAATTAAACGTCAGCGCATAAAGCAACAGCGAAAACGCGGTGATCGCGATGCCGGCTACCAGGATTCGGTTGAGGATCGGCAAGGCATTGAGCAAGAACGCTACCATTCAACCTGCTGTTATGATATTGAAATAACTCCAACCCTCTCCCGGGGTTGCCTGGCTACGGTATGGAGGACTTCAAAACTTCTGAACATTGCATTCCGAGGCCTCGCCCCGTCGAAAACCGCGTCGAATGCTGGCGCTCGGGATGAGATTCTTTTTCAGAAGTATCGGTTTATGGATCCTATTCTACCAGATTATTCCGAAAAAGGAACGATTGCGCGGAAATCCATGCTGTGGAAAAAAGAAAATCGGACAAGCGTCGAACGCATACAGGATCAGAAAAAAAAGAAATAATCGCGGGAAAAACGATCCCGGTGTCATCGCGCAGGAAAAGCATATCCCCATCGCCTTTTTAATGGTTTATTAACCCGCATTCCTCCGTACGAAAGTCATGGGCGTGCGAATTCGGTGTGCGGATTAGCGAATCCTTTCCGAGTCGATCTGTAAACGGCCTTGCGGGATTCAGCCGCGCCGGACCACGCTACGAATCCGGCGCCAGCACCTGGATGGGAATCACGCACGGCGTCGGATACGATAAATCGTCCCGGAACACCGTCAAGCGCAAATGGTACACGCCCGGATTCACCGTCGTGCTGTCCCATTCCCAGGAAAAGGAGCCCGGTTCCGCCTTCGATCCGGGCTGCGATGCGGCGGATCCGGACGGATTGTTGGTGTGTAAAAGCACCCACACGTCCGGTTCTTCCGGTGTGCCGAGTTCCAGTTTGAAGAACGCGAATTTTTCGATGGCGGCGACGATTTGGATCGTCACCCTGCCCTTGACCGCGTCCCCCGGCTCGGGATCCAAAATGCGCGCATTCGGATTGGTGCATCCGCTGACATCCACGCCGAACAGCTCGAAGGGCGTGGCGGTCGGGGTGATGGTCGGAAGGCCGGCCGAATCGGCGCTGATCCGGATCTGCTCCGCCCGCCGGGCCTCCGGCAAGCCGTACTGGACGGCCGCATGAATGGCGACTCCCGCCGCCGCGGCGATCAGGAACTTTGCGGCCGCGCTGTTCCGCTGGCCTTGGGACAATTCCTGTTCCAGGCCGAACTTGGCCTTGGAAACTCGGTACTGCGCGGCGATGAACAGGATCAGGAAGCGCAGGCCGATCAGCCCCAGCAGATAGAACGCCACCATTTGGTAGTCTTGCAGGAAGGTCAGGAAGGCAACCATGGTTAATCCGCCACCCGCAGGACGCTTTCCAAGAGGCGGATCAGACGGGGAACCGCCCGGCTTGTTGCCGTCAACACTTCCTCGTGTTCGGCCGGATGGGAACCGTCGAGGTTCGCGCGGTTGCCTATCACCGAGATTCCCAAAACGCGCAAGCCCCCGTGCCGGGCGGCGACCACCTCCGAGACGGTCGACATGCCGACCGCGTCGGCGCCGATCATCCGCAGAAACCGCAGTTCGGCGGGCGTCTCATAGGACGGCCCGGCCAGGCCGGCGTAAACGCCGTGGCGGAGGAACAATCCGTTCTCGGCGGCCGCCCGCCACGCGGCCTGCTGCAATCCGGGATCGTACGCCCGGCTCATGTCCAGAAACCGCGGGCCCAGCCGTTCGTCGTTCGGGCCGCGCAAAGGGTTGGCGCCGCCAAACCCCAGCAGGTTGAGGTGGTCCGTGATCAACATCAGATCGCCGGGTTGGAACTCCGGGTTGACCCCTCCGGCGGCGTTGACGGCGATCAGAATGGAGGCTCCCAACCGCCGCAGCACCCGCACCGGAAAGGCGGTCCACTCGGCCGGGTATCCCTCGAAGAAGTGGACTCGGCCCTGCATCACGGCGACGCGCTTTCCCCCCAGCGTTCCCGCCACCAGCCGGCCGGCATGTCCCTGGACGGTGGACAGGGGCCAGTAAGGGATCCGATCATAGGGAACAGTCCGGGGGGAGGATACGGCATCCGCCGCCGCTCCGCTTCCGGATCCGAGGATGATGCCGACTTCCGGCTGGATGCGGATGCGCCGGCGCACAACATCTGCCGCTTTGCGGATTTCCGAAGGAGCGATGGAAGGTTTGACGGATGGGTGGCGTGGAATGCGTCCTGCCATGATTCGGATTATACAATGAACAACCGCGCCCGCCCTCGCGAAGTGAGGAACGCGAGGGAAGCGGGGGAAGCGAAGAAAGCGGAGGTAAGCCGGGAAAGGGAGAAGAGGGCGAAGGGGAGGTGAGTAGATCCGGTTTCTTTTCACGTTTGAACAAGCTTGGCAGACACACAAGTTCTTTTACACGATCAACATCGCATCTCCGAAGGAATAAAAGCGGTAGCCCTCACGCTTGGCTTCCTCGTAGGCGGCGAGGATTCGCTCGCGGCCGGCGAACGCGCTGACCATCACCAGCAGGGTCGAATGGGGAAGGTGGAAGTTGGTGATCATCGAATCCACCGCGCGGAATTCGTAGCCGGGCGTGATGTACAGGCGGGTATCACCCTCGTAGGCGGCCGCCCCGCCCCCGGCGGCGGCCGAACTTTCCAGCGCGCGCACGGAGGTGGTGCCGACGGCGACCACCCGCCGCCCGCGGGCGCGGGTTTCGCGCACGGCGGCGGCCGTCTCCTCCGGCACGCGGATCCACTCGGCGTGGATCTCGTGCGATTCCACGTCCGGCTCGGCGATCGGCAGGAAGGTGTCCAATCCGACGTGCAGGGTGACGAAGGCGGTCCGCACGCCGCCGTCCCGCAGCCGAACGAGCAGCTCCGGCGTGAAGTGCAGCCCGGCGGTGGGCGCCGCCGCCGATCCCGGATCCCGGGCGAACACGGTTTGGTAGCGTTCCGGATCGCGCAGGGTTTCGTGGATGTAGGGCGGCAGGGGGGTCGAGCCGATCCGCGAAAGGCGCGGGGTGATCGGCTGGGAAAAGCGCAGAATCCTCCGCGATCCGCCGAGATCGCGGACGACTTCGGCCGAAAGCGCATCCTCAGACCTGATCGGTCTCGGAAGACCGGTCAGGCCTGCGCCGCCGGTCAGGGACACCCGCGTCCCAACCCGGACGTGTTTGCCGCCGACCAGCGCCTCCCAAACCTGCGCTTCGAGCCGGCGCAGAAGGAGGACCTCCACCTTGCCGCCGCTTTTTTCCTTCACGGCGGCCAGCCGGGCCGGGATGACCCGCGTATCGTTGAACACCAGCAGGTCGTCCTGCGAGAGGAATTCGCCAATGTTGCGGAAGACGGTGTGCCTCAGCCCGCCCGCCGCGCGGTCCAGCACCATCAGCCGCGAGGAATCGCGCGGCTCGAGCGGGGATTGGGCGATGTATTCGGGCGGAAGCGAGTATTCGAAGTCGTTGAGGCGCATCAGGTGCCGCCGGGCGGGGCGTCGAAGGGGCAGATGCTTTCCAGCGTCGGCCCCGGATTGTGGGCACCGTAGGAACCGAACGGTCCGAACACTTCCGCTTCGAATTTCTGCGCTTCGCGCCGGACCGCGGCGCACGCGGCGGAAATGTCGGAATCCTTTGCGTATTCCCACCAGAACGCGGATCCCAGGTAGGCGTAGATGTGCCCGGGCACGCCGATCGGATAGCCCTTGCGCAGGTAGTCCCAGTGCATCTCCGCTTCCCGCACCCGGCCGACGCGGACGAACAGCTCCACCAGCCTCAGCCAGGCGTAGGCCCGGATCTTCTGCTGTTCAGCCGGATTGGGGGTCAAACCGTCCGCCGCCGGACAGCCTCCGTCTTTTTGCCAATCCGCGGGAGAGGCCGGGCGGAGCGAGGAATCGTACACCGCCCGCAGGTACATCGTCTCCGCCGCGCGATACAGGCCGAGGTAGGCGTAGTAATCGCCGTCGTAGGCGGCTTGGAAGCGGTACTGCGGCGGGGCGAACTCGCGCCACATGTAATGGTAGCGGTCGCCGTCCCACATCCACACCGCCGCGGAGTTGCGGCCGGGGCCGAGTTCGCAATCCACCCCCGCCCCGTCCGGCCAGGCGTTCCATGGAAGAAGAATCTCCCGGGTTCCGTTGCCGTCCACGTCCCGGAATTCCACACCGGCGTTCAACGCCCGGTCGGCGGATCCGCCGCCTTCCGGCAGCAACAACTCCCGGAAGTTCTCTCCTTCCCATTCCAGGACCTTGGCGAACAGGCTTTGGCCGCCCTGTTCGCTGACGGATTCCACGGTCGCGATAACGATCTCATTGACCCCGTTTGCGTTGAGGTCCGTGACCGCCAGCAAGCCCGAAGCCATGTCCCCCTCCGCCCGGTCGAGGACAAGAACCTTCAGGGTTGCGTAGCGGCGGTCGCGGCAGCCTATGACGAACACCGCCGTCCGGTGCGCCTCTCCGCCGGAGGGGGTGGAGATTCCTTCCGCCGCAAACGGCTGGCGGATGCTGAGGATCCATTCCTCGACGGAATCGTTGTCGACCTCGGCATGGACAACCGTGATTCGGAGGTACTCTTCCGGAATCGGCCCGCCGCCGGCGACCACGGCTTCCCGGAAGGTTTCCAATTCGCCTCTGGCCGCCAGGTACGCAAGCAACATCGCCTCGTATTCCGCCGGATTGTCCAAGCCGTGCACATCGGGAATTTCCTCCGTTGGAGCCGGGCAGGATTGCATCGCGCCGAGTGTGGCGGTGGGGGCAAGTCCGCGGGTGGGGGTGGGCCGCGCGGTGGGCGTGAATCCTTCCGGCCACGGGGTGGGATACGGCGGAACATCCTCGGTGGGGATGGGGGTCTTGGTCGGTGTGGCGGTCGGGGTATCGCTCGGCGGCGGGAGGGTGCGGGTTGCGGTGGCCGTGGCGGCGGCGGACGGCAATGCGGGCGTGGACGTCGGATACAGCGCGATCGGTCCACAGCCGATCAGCGCTCCCAGGACAAAGAGGGGCAGGATGTTGCCCGCCCGCTTGCGGTTCGACATCAGCGGCCTCGGGGGATTGATCCCAAGCAGTCGGTCATCTACCAGGGCATCGAAAACAACCGGTCGACCAGCCCGCGTTCTCTGCGGGCGGATCGAGACCGCGATACGGGAGGCGGTTACGATCCGCCCCGGTCAACCGCCGGGGCTGTTCAACCGCTCGAATATCCCTGCTTCAACACGCTATTAATGAAGAAAGCGCGAATTCATTTCGGCGGATCGCCGCCGTCCCCGGAAAACAGGCTGGGTTGTTCCGGCCGACGGAATTCCAGCCCGAGGTGTTCGTACGCCAGGCGGGTGGCCGTGCGCCCCTGCGGGGTGCGGTCGAGGAAGCCGAGCTGAAGCAGGTACGGCTCGTAGACGTCCATGATCGTCTCCGGCTCCTCGCTGATCGAGGCGGCGATGGTGGCCAGCCCGACCGGCCCGCCGCCGTATTTTTCGATGATCGTCCGCAAAACCCGCAGGTCGATCTCATCCAAGCCGAGCGAATCGACGTTGAGCAAGTCCATTCCGGAACGCGCCACCCCCAGGTCGACGGCGCCGCCGGCCCGCACTTGGGCGTAGTCGCGCACGCGCCGCAGGAGGCGCAGCGCCACGCGCGGCGTGCCGCGCGCCCGGCGGGCGATCTCGCGCACCCCGCCCTCGTCGATCTGCACCCCGAGCAGAAAGGCGCCGCGGCGGACGATCTCGGCGATCGAATCGGGGTCGTAAAAATCCACCCGGTAGACGGCCCCGAACCGCGCCCGCAGGGGCGAGCTGACCATCGCCAGGCGGGTGGTGGCGCCGACGACGGTGAAGGGCGGCATGTGCAGGCGGATCGAGCGCGCGCTGGGCCCCTTGCCGATGACGATGTCGAGGGAGAAATCCTCCATCGCCGGGTAAAGCACTTCTTCGATGGCGCGGCCGAGACGGTGGACCTCGTCGATGAAAAGGATGTCGCCCTGCTGAAGGTTGGTTAAGATCGCGGCCAGATCCCCCGCCCGCTCGATGGCCGGACCGGAGGTGACTTTGATCGAGACGCTCATCTCGCGCGCCAGGACGTGGGCGAAGGTGGTCTTGCCCAAGCCGGGCGGGCCGTAGAACAGCGTGTGGTCCAGCGGCTCGCCCCGCTCGCGCGCGGCGCCGATCTGGACTTCCAGGTTTTCCTTGATCCGCGATTGGCCGATCACTTCGGCCAGAGTCGTCGGGCGCAAGGCCGGATCAAAGGCTTCCTCGCCGCGCAGATTGGAGGAAACCAGGCGTTCCTTTTCCATGAATTGATTATATCAGCCTGCAGTTCGGCGTATCCCCGGGCGGATTAATCCGTCCTCATTGTTCGGGCGCAAGAAATTTCATCAAGCGGCTTTCCCTTGTTTCGGCAGAACCAGGAGTTCCGTCTCGCTCCATTTGGGAAAGTCGCGGGGAAAAACACACCCTTTGGTTTTTTCCCCGATGCGCCGTTTGTGCTTTTTTCGGCCGTTCCATTCGCAAGGAATTCCGTGATCTTGATCAAGAAATCCCCTTCCGCATGTCGTATAATCCCGGAATGGACATCCGCCGCCGTTCCCGCAGGAACCACAGGGTTATCGGCATCGTCCTCGCGGCCGCCGCCGCCCTGCTGGCAACCTACGCGCTTTGGCCGACGAGTTACCGCACCGAGTCCTTCCTGATTGAATCGAGCCTTCTGCCGCAGGATTATCTCCTCGAGGTGCGCTATCCGCGCTTCGGGCCGGCGGGGGAGATCGTCTCGGTGAACGCGATCCTGCGGCCGCAGGGGGCCGCGGCGGATTTTCCGCCGGCCGGGGAAGCCAGCCCGGTGGTCGTGGCCGAGATCCAATCCGCGACCTTAAACGTGGCGCCCGCCGGGCAGATTTCCACCCCCCTGCAGATGGACAAGCCGGCGCATTTCTACTGGTCGCTCCTCAGGCCGGCGGCCGGCAGCGGCCAGTTCAATCTGTTCCTCTTTAAAGCCGGCGCCGCGGACGCCCAGGGCGTCTACGTTCAACAGCCCGTCTGGGCGCGGTCCTTCCCCTATTCCGCATTTCCCGGCCCGCAGGGATGGAAATACCCTCTGCTGTTCTTCGGCGTGCTCGGCGGGGTGTTCGGCCTGGGCCTCCTCGCCCTCAACCTGTTGCAGGGCGCCGAGCGGCCCGCCCGCCCGATCCTGCGCCGGAAAACCAAAATCCGATGACCAAGAAAATCCCTGCGACGCCGCACCGAAAGGGGGAAATCGTCCGCCTGACCGTCGGCCCGCTGCAGACCAACTGCTATCTGGCGGCGGACATCGCCAGCGGAAAGGCGGCCGTCATCGATCCGGGCGACGAAACCTGGCGCATCGAGCATTCGCTGGCGATGCACGAATGGACGCTGGTCTGGGTGCTGGTCACGCACGGCCACTTCGACCACATGGCCGCCTGCGGGGAGCTGGCGGAGAAGGCCCGCTGTCCGATCGCCCTGCATCCGGCGGATCTCCCGCTGTGGTGGATTCACGGCGGCGCGGAGCTCTTCGGATTAAAAATCCCCGATCAGCCGAAGCCCCAGCACGCACTCAAAGCGGGGGAAAAAATCCCCCTCGGCGGCCTCGCCTTTGAAGTGATTCCCCTGCCGGGCCACTCGCCGGGCGGCGTCGGTTTTTACGAGCGTCAGCGCGGCTGGTTGTTCTCCGGCGACACGCTTTTCGCCGGCGGCGGAGTCGGCCGGTCGGACCTCTTGGGGGGCAACGAGGCGGAGCTGATGGAGAGCGTGCGCCGAATCCTGGCCCTGCCGGAAAGCGTCGAAATCCTCCCCGGCCACGGCGAAACGACGACGGTGGGCGGGGAACGCAAAATCTGGCGGGAACTTTTGGAAGGAAAAAAGAGGCCGTCGGCGGGGAACAGATCAATTTAATAATCAGCTTTGGTTCAACCGCGCCGAAGGGTTTTTCCGGATCAAGATGTCGAAGGTGCCGAATCCGATCGCGCCGGGGTTCACCCCGGCGCCGGCACGCCAATCCCGCTGACGCGGTCGGTTTCCCATAACCCCTTCCTTGACAGCCGATCCGATCGTTGATACAATTAGTTCAATAATACATTTGATACTTTATATACGGAATGGCCTCGGTCGGAACAGGAGAATTCCCCATGGAAACCCTGCAACAATACCTGCCGCTGATCATCCCCCTGGTCGTCATCCAATTGATCCTGATGGCGGCGGCGCTGCTCGACCTGCGGCGGCGGGAAAAAACGCGCGGCCCCAAGTGGCTGTGGGCGGTGATCATCATTTTCGGCGAGATGGTCGGACCGATCGTTTATTTCGCCGCCGGACGGGTGGAAGAATAAGTTGAACCTGGAGAGGATGCCGGTGGAGAACGATCCGCGTTTTCCCGTTCCGGGATCTCCCGAAAGGGCGGCAATCTTCTGCCGCGGATTGTCGAAAACCTACGGCGCGATCCGGGCGCTGGACGGATTGGACCTGGCCGTTCCGCGCGGATCGGTGTTCGGATTCCTCGGCCGAAACGGCGCCGGGAAGACGACGACGATGCGTCTGCTGACCGGCCTGGCGTTTCCAAGCGCCGGCCGAGCCTGGATCGACGGGCGCGAGACCACCGGCGCCGACCGCCTGGCGCGGGCGCGTTTCGGCTACCTGCCCCAAAATCCCGCCTTCTATTCCTGGATGAGCGCGCGCGAATATCTGGGTTACGTCGGCCGGATCTTGGAACTGCCGGCGCAGGCGCGCCGGCGGCAGATCGAGGAATTGCTCGAGCTTTCCGGACTGAATGAAGCGGCCCGCCGCCGGATCGGCGGATTTTCCGGCGGGATGATCCAGCGGCTGGGAATCGCCCAGGCGATGATCGGCGATCCGCCGGTCCTCTTGCTCGACGAGCCGACCAGTTCGCTCGACCCGGCCGGACGGCACGAAGTGTTGGAGATGATTTCGCGGATCCGCGGGCCGCGGACGGTGTTCTTCTCCAGCCACATCCTCAACGACGTCGAACGGGTCTGCGATTCGCTGGCGGTGTTGCACCAAGGGCGGTTGTTGCTGATCTCCGGCATGGAGCAACTGCTCGCGCGCTATCCGGTGAACGCGGCCGAGGTGGAATGGGATCCGACCGCCGCCGGGGAAGGCGGCGCGCAGGCGGCCTTCCATGAGGAATTACGCGGCCGTCCGTGGGTGGCGAACATCGTCCGCGAAGGTCCGGTCGTCCGCATCCTGGTCCACAGCGCGGCCGACGGAAAGCGCGAGCTGATGCCGCTGATCGTCAAGCACGGTTTGACAACCGACCGGTTGGAGTGGGTCCGGCCGTCGCTGGAAGAGATTTTCCTGAAGATGAGTTCGTAATCCGGAAAGCGATCCGCAATGTTGACCGTCCTGTACGCAATCGCTGTCGGTTTGATGATCCTCGTCCCGGTGGTCTTCGCCGCCATCCTGCGCCGGATCCGGCGCACGCCCTGGCTGTTGTTCGGCGTCGGAAGCCTGACCTTCTTACTCTCGCAGGTCGTCCATCTGCCGCTGAACGATTGGTTGGCGCGCGCCGGCCTGCTACCCGGCGGCGGCGCCGCCGATCCGCCGATCCTGCAGACGGCGCTGATCGCCGGCCTGACCGCCGGGTTGTGCGAGGAACTGATGCGCGCCGCCGGATACGCCGTGATCCGCCGGGCGCGCCCCGCATGGATGCGCCTGCCGGATGCGGCGATGCTCGGGCTGGGTCACGGCGGGATCGAATCGATGATCTTCGGCGGAGTGCTCACAGCCGCCACCGTCAGTACGCTCCTGCCGTTGATCGGCACGGACCTGACATCCCTGGGACTCGCGCCGGTCCAGCGGACGGCGCTCCAGGCGCAGCTCGACTACCTCGCCGGCCAACCGTGGCACAGCGCCGTCCCGCTGCTGGAACGGATCATCGCCGTCTCCGCGCATCTGGTGTTTTCGTTATTGGTCTGGAAAGCCTTCACCGGAGCGGGTTTGCGCCGCAAGGGATACTACATCCCCCTGGCCGTGCTGTACCACGCAGCGGTGGACTTCGCCGCGGTCTACGGCATCCAGCGTCTTGCCGATCGGCCGTTGTTGTTCGAGCTGGTTTTTGTGGCGATGCTCGTTCCGGGATACCTGTGGGCGGCGCGGCAGATCCGCCGTTACCGGCGGGAGGAATCGTCCGCATCCCCGTCGACTCCGGAAAGAATGCGCAGCGGACTGCGCGGCGAGGCATTGGTCTTCCTTACCGCGTTCGGGAAGGAACTCACCCAGTTGTGGCGGACCAAGCGCTTCCTGGTCACCGGGGCGGTATTCCTCGTGTTCGGGATGGGATCGCCGTTGATCGCCAAACTGGTTCCCGAGATGCTCAAATCGATCCCCGAGATGCAGCAGTTCGCCGCGATGATCCCCGAACCGACCGCGGCCGACGGCATGAGTCAGTACCTGAAGAACCTGACCCAATTCGGATTCCTGCTCGCCGTCCTGTTGGGAATGGGGGCGGTCGTCGGCGAGAAGGAGCGCGGGGTGGCGCCGATGGTCCTGGCCAAGCCGATGCCGCGCTGGGCGTTTCTGGCCGCCAAGTTCGCCGCCCAGGCCGTGATGTACGCCGCCTGCTTCCTGCTCTCGGGCGCCGGAGCCTACTACTACACGCTGGTGTTGTTCGGGCCGCTGGAGGCGGCGCCCTTTTTCCTGGCCAACGGACTGCTTCTGATTTGGCTCCTGACCTTCGCGGCACTGGCACTGTTGGGCAGCACGCTTGCCAAATCGACCGCCGCCGCCGGCGCGATCGGTTTCGGGCTGTCCGTGGCGCTGATGCTGGCGGGCTCGATACCCCGTTACGGAACGCTGTTCCCGGGCGGGCTGTTGAGCTGGGCCGAGCAGACCGCGCGGACAGCCGCCGGCGCCGTGCCGCCCGCCGCCGCGAACGGCGGCGCGCTCGCCTCCGCCGGAGCGCTGATCCTGCTTTGCCTAATCCTCTCGGTGGGGGCCTTCGAGCAACAGGAATTGTGAAGATGCGTATAATCCAGAAGAACTTAAGGAGAAAATCATGGAAACCCCGAATGCGGAAAATAAACCAAGCATGAGCCTTCCCCGTTTTCTGCTTGCGCTGATCATCCGTCCCAAAGCGGCGTTTACCCAGCTGGACCAGACCGGAAAACCGCATTTCCTGTGGCCGGCCCTCGTCATGCTGGCCGTTGTCTGGCTGGCTCCGATCGTCACCTTGCCGATCACCCAGCGCGAGGCGGTCGAGGGCTACGATTCCATTATGGAACAAACCAGTTCGCAATTCACCGAGGAACAGCGCGCGGTTCTGGAGCAACAACGGGAGTTTTCCACCAATCCCGTCTTCCTGGTGGCCGCCACGGGCATCCTGGAGACGATATCGTGGCCGATCCTGTGGCTTTCGGCGGCCGGTTTGCTGTATCTGCTCAGCTTGGCGTTCGGCGGACAAGCCCGCTTTGGTTCGATCTTCTCGATGACCGTCTGGGCCTCCGCCGCGGCGATCCTCTCCAAGATCTTCCTGGTGATCGGCACGCTGGCGAGGGGCGCCACCGGGCAGCCGGGATTGTCGTACCTTTTAAAGGCGGACGTCCTTTCCGAGATCACCCCGCTCACCGCCGGGCTGGCGCCGATCCTGAGCAGGATCACGCTTTTCGAAATATGGTATCTGATCCTCATCTTCGTCGGCGTCCTCGTCTGCGCCAAGGTGACGCGGGTTAAAAGCCTGATTATCACCATCCTGTATTGGATTCTCTCGCTCATTCCGCCGGTCGCCATGGCATCCGCCAGCGTCGCACTCAGCCAATCCTTCATGGGATGACCCCGGCATGAATCCGCAGGTCTTTCTGCGCGCCGAACAACTGCGCAAGAAATTCCACCTGGGGCGGAAGGCGCTCGAGGTCCTGCGCGGGGTGGATCTTTCAATCCGGCGCGGGGAGTTCGTGGCGGTGATGGGCCCCTCCGGTTCGGGAAAATCCACCCTGCTCAACGTCCTCGGCGGATTGGACCGCCCCACCTCGGGGACGATCTGGGTCGAGGGGCGGGAGATCACCTCCCTCGATCAGGACGCCCTGTGCCGCTACCGCCGCGACCGGGTGGGCTTCATCTTCCAATCCTTCCAATTGCTGGCGACGATGACCGCGCTCGACAACGTCGCCTTCCCGATGGTGTTTGCGGGCGTGCCGCACCGCGAGCGGGCGGCGCGGGCGGAGCGGCTGCTGGCGGAGGTGGGCCTGGCGGACCGCCGGCACCACAAGCCCAGCGAGCTTTCCGGCGGCGAACAACAGCGGGTGGCCATCGCCCGCGCGCTCGCCAATTCACCCGATCTGCTGCTGGCCGACGAACCAACCGGCAATTTGGATTCGGCCACCGGGCACGAAGTTATGGAGATGCTAACGCGCCTGCACCGTGACGGCCGCACGCTGGTGGTCGTCACCCACGATGAACGAATCGCCCGGCACGCCCAGCGGGTCCTGCGCATGCTCGACGGGCGCTGGATCAACCACAACGCGGAGAAGAATTTATGAATCCGACACCTGCTTTTTCCAAGATGCATACATCCCGCCCGTCGCTCCTGCGGTTCGCCGGCGGGTTATTGCTGGCGGCCGCGGCCCTGGCGGCCGGCGGGAAGCCCGCCGGCGCGGCCGATGTCACCATTTACGGCCGGCCGATGGTGGTGGTCTCGGCCGCCGAAGTCCTTCCGCAAACCGGCCGGGAGGAAAGCTATCCGCGGGCCTTCGACCTGCGGTTGACGGTCTCCAACATCGGATCAATCACCGCCAACCAAGTGGTCGGCACCGTGCCGGCCAACGACTACGTCGGGACCGAGAGCGGAAGCGCCGTGTTCGGCTTTTCCTACCTCTATCCCGGCGCTTCGGCGGAGGCAGTCCTGCACATGATGCTAGACGGCGCCGACGAAGGCGGGCGGGTCCAGCCGGTGATCCACTTCGATTATTCCTCCTACGACGACGAAGACGACATCACCGTCAGATACTCCGGCGACGAGCCCGTCCGCCTGACCTTCGGCGAGCCGGGATGGAACCACCCCGCCCTGCTGATCGACTCCCTCGGCACCGAACCGGCGGTCCCCGCCCCCGGCGATCCGTGCACCCTGCGGATCCGGCTTTCGAACGTCAGCGCCGGGAACGCGGAACAGGTGCTGATCCGCTTGGGAGGCGAGGAAGGGCCCAAACCGTTCGCCACCGTGGGCAAGGGGAACGTCGGCCACATCGCGCGAATCCCGGCGCATCAAACGGCCGAGGCGGTCTTCGCGCTGGAGGTCGACGGCGGGTCGACGGCGGGGCTGTATCCGGTTCCGGTTGCGCTTTCCTACCGCAACGTCCTGGGAGTCGAATTGACCGACAACCAGGTCGTCTATCTCAAAATCCGGACCCGGCCCGCCCTGCAGGCCGGCCTGATCGGCGATCTGCCCTCGCCGCTGATCGCCGGGGAGTCCTTCGAGCTGGCGGTGGAAGTGATCAACATCGGCACCCAGCCGATCAACGCCGGGACGGTCGAACTGACCAGCGACGAACTCGAGATCACCAACGGCTCGGTCTACTCCGGGCCGCTCAACGAAAGCACCTCGACCTCGCTGATCGCCACCGCGGTCGCCGAAGAGGCGGGGCCGGCCGAAGCCACGCTGACCGTCCATTACCTCGACGAGTTCAACCAGCCGCAGACCTGGACCCATACGTTCCAGTTCACCATTGCGGAAGCCGCCGCGACGGAGGCGGAGGCGGCCGATGCGGGCGAAAGCCAATCGGTTTTCGAAATCATCTGGAACGCGATCCTGGCTTTCCTGGGCTTCGGCGGATAAGCGATGCAGACCCGCGACCTGTTCCGGCTCATCCTCCAAAACCTAAACCGCCTGCGGTTCCGGGCCGCCTTCTCGGCGGTGGGTGTGATCATCGGCACGACCGCGGTGGTGGTGCTGATCGCGCTCGGGATGGGCTTGTACCAATCCAGCATGGAAAGCGTATCCAGCTCGGTCGGGTCGATGAACGAGATCACCGTGCTCCCGGGCGCGGTCCTGCGGGCCTTCGGCGGATCCACGGGCGCGGGGGCGATGAACGACGAGGCGATCACCACGGCTTTCCTCGAAGAGATGCGCCGCAGGCCGGATGTGCTGGCCGTCACCCCCCGCGAAACGGTAGCGTCGAGCGCGCTGACGATGCGCCAGCTTCACCTGTTCGTCACACCGATGGGCGTGGACCCCTCCGTCCTCCGCGGAATGGGTTGGACGGTGCAAAAGGGAACGCTGGCCCTCGGCCGCGGATCGGCGCTGCTGGGCGCCAAGACCCTCGAAAGCTTCGTCGATCCCGTCCGCCGGGAGAAGGTCGCCTTCCAGCCCGAGGATCTCGTCGGACAATCCCTGACCCTGACGGTCGATCGGACCGACGACGAGGGGAAGCGGGAAACCCGCTCCATCCGCCTGCGGATCGCGGGGGTGCTGACCGAGCGCGGCGGGCAGGATGACTACATGCTGTTCCTGCCGCTGACGGAAGCCGAAGCCCTGAACGAATGGGTTGCCGGGCAGCCGGTCAACCGCGCCCGGGAGGGGTACAGCCAGGCGTCGATCGTCCCCCGCTCGCCGGAGGACAGCCTGACGATCGAGTCGGAACTGTTGATGCGCGGCTTCTACGCCATGTCGGCCCGCACGATGATGCAGGCGTTGAACATGGTGTTTCTGATGATCCAGGCCGTGCTCGGCGGCGTGGGGGGAATCGCCCTGCTGGTGGCCGGGGTGGGAATCGCCAACACGCTGACGATGGCGATTTACGAACGGACGCGCGAGATCGGGTTAATGAAGGCGCTCGGCGCCTCGAACCGCGCGGTGATGTTCATTTTCCTGGGGGAAGCCGGGGCGATCGGATTAATCGGCGGGTTGGGCGGCGCAGTGCTCGGCTTCCTTCTCAGCGGCGCGGCCAACCTCCTTTACGGCGTGTACCTGCAAAGCCAGGGGGCGGCGGCCGCCGCCGGCACGTCCGCGTCGATTACGGCCATCCCCGCGTGGCTGCCCATTCTGGCCGTCCTCTTTGCCACCGCGATCGGCGTGCTCTCGGGTTTGTATCCGGCCCAGCGCGCGGCCCGGCTGGAGCCGGTGGCGGCCCTCAAATACGAATGAGCCGGGGTTGTCCGCGACAGGAGATCGAGGAACGGGAAAACGGGACCCCGCCATAACCATCAATCATTCCCGCGACGACCCTTGAAACACGGAGGCAAGCTCCGGCGGGAATCCTGGAAATCGGGAGAACCGAAACGGCCATGGGCGCGGAATCCGCGCCCATGGCCGTTTCGGAAAATGCGCCGCACCGGCTAGGGAATATCCGGCTCGGACGGTATCAATTCATCGGGAACCCCCTTCTTATCCACGATGGTCGTGTCGTTGCGGATTCCGTTCAGCCATTCCTGATAGGCTACGTTCTGCGCCGCTTCCAACTTCTCGCCGGTGATCGGCCGGGGGCCTTTATCCAACAATTTAAGGATCACCCAGGTATTGGCCTCGGTCTGAATCACTTTGCTGAGCTCGCCCTTTTCCAGCTCGAAGGCCTGAGTCTCCAGGTCGGTCGGCGGATTCGACATGGGGATCCAGCCGATGTCGCCGTTCTTGGCCTTGTTGGCCTCGTCGACGGAGACTTCCTGCAAGACGGTGTTCCACGGTTCGCCGCGCAACAGGCGTCCCAGCGTCCGGTAGGCGACGGTTTCGTCGTTCAGCACGATCTGCGCCAAGTGAACCTGTTCCTCGACGGGCTTCACGTCGGCCACGACCGCGTCGCGGACGAAACGGATGAACAGTTCGTTGCGCACCCGTTCGCGGAACTCCGCCTCGGAGATGCCCGTCTGGCGCTCGATGTTGGTGAGGTAGAGCTGGTAATACTTCTGGTAGGCCGTCTCGGTGAAGGGCGTCGCGGTGGGAATCTTGGTCGCGGTCGGGGTCAGGGTCGAAGTGCGGGTGGCCGTCACCGTGCCGCCGATGGTCGGCGTAAGGGTTGGGGTCAGGGTCGGCGTCTCGGTCGACGTCGGAGTAAGGGTTGGACCGCCCGGAGTGACCGTCGGGGTAAGGGTGTGGGTTGCGGTCACGGTCGGCGTGCGGGATTTGGTGGGCGAGGGCATCGCCGTGAGGGTCGCGGCCGGGATGTATCCCAGGATGGAATTCACTTCCGCCTCGATGTCCTCTTCGTAGACGATGATTCCGCGCAAGTCCGCCTCATGCCGGGCGATGGCGGCGTCGATCAGGAACGTCAAGGCCTGGTCCGCCAGCGCGGCGTCGTCCGAAAGCGTCAGCTTCACCTGATCCGCCTGAGCCCGCAAGGCCGCGGCATCGGCCGGATCGATCAGGGGGGCGCTGGCGGCCCCGTTCAAGCGCTGGTAGGAAGCCACCAATTGCAGGCGCTGATAGCGGATCTCCTTCTGAACCTCTCCGATGGTGATCGTTTCGCCGTAGACGATCGCGGCGGGGTCGTTGACGCGCAGAAAGTAGGTGTTCACGTACCCGAATCCGATCACGCCCACCACCAGCGCGAGGATCACACCGGAGACAGCCAGCACCAAGCGGGTTTGGGCTTGGTCCCGCCGCAGGTGGCGGCGTTGTTTTCGAGTCAGGGCTTCACTCTTTTTCGCCGGTCTGGATGGCATATCCACCTCCACGTCCGCTTCCCGGCCGTCGGCCTTCAAGACGGCCGGGAAGGGCTTTGTATGTGATGCGGATGCAGTTATTCATCGGCAAAGGGCAGCAAGGCCATGTGCCGGGCGCGCTTCACCGCCACCGCCAGGGCCCGTTGATGCAGGGCGCAGGTGCCGGTCTGGCGCCGGGGCCGGATTTTGCCGCGCTCCATGACGAACTTGCGCAGCATATCCGCCTGTTTGTAATCGATCACATTTATTTTCTCCACGCAGAATTGGCAAACGCGCGGCTTGCGGACGTATCCGCCGCGCCCGCGCCCGCCGCCTCCGCCTCCGCCGCCGCTGCTTTCAGACGGAGTTGATTCTTCCGTTCTCGGGGTTTCTTGCCCAACGTCCATGCTTTCCTCCATGGCGGCCTCCGCCGCCGGTTATCCATTCCCGGACTCCGCCGGGGGGCGGAATCCTGAGTTGCCGGGAACCCGGGAGTCGCCTGCACCGGGCCGCGCTAAAAGGGATAGTCCTCTTCGACCGCCGGGTAGTTGGCCGAGCCGGAGGCATCCCGTTTTTCGCCGAGTTGGATCATTTCGCCGGCTACGATCTCGACGGCCGCGTGCTTTTTTCCGTCGGCGTCTTCCCAGCGGCGGGTTTGCAGGCGGCCTTCGACATAGACCTGGGACCCCTTGCTGAGATGCTGTTTGCAGATCTCGGCCAAATTTCCCCAGGACACAACGGTGAACCACTCGGTTTCCTCGTGGCGTTCGCCGCTGGAACTGCTCCAGACTCGGTTGGTCGCCACGCTAAACGTGGTGACCGGCTTTCCGGACGAGGTGTAGCGCATCTCCGGATCCCGGCCGAGGTACCCGATGATCATCACTTTGTTTAGGCTTCTTGACATCAAACCGCTCCTGACCGGCGGCGCCAATCCCGCGCCGCGGCCGCGTCCGCCGCGCTAACTCCCGGTACGGATAATGGCGAACCGCAGAATCGATTCCGTCAGCCGCAGATTCCGTTCGAGCGTGGCCGGGACCGCGCCGGGCATGTCCGCATACAGGAAGGCGTAAACGCCGTCGCGCTGTTTGCGGATGGCATACGCCAAGCGCCGTTTGCCCCACGTGTCGACCTTGGCGACGGTGCCTCCCGCCTCCGTTACCCAGCCTTTGATTTTATTAAGGAGATCGTCAAGGGCTTGCGGATTGGTATCCGGGTGGAAAATTAAACCGACTTCGTAGTTGCGCATGAGGATAACCTCCTTTCCACGGGATTGCCCCCCCTTGGCCGGACAGGCGTCCGGGTGGGGAGCGGAAACGCGGGCCGAGCCCGCGGCAACGGGCGGGAGTATATCGAAAAGGGGTGATTATGGCAAGGCGGAGAATCCCCCGACCCTAAGGGTTCCCAAGGGTAGACAAGGGTTGCCCCCGACCCTAAGGGTTCCCAAGGGTTCCTCCGATCAGGAGAGCGGCTTCACCTGATATAGCTCCCCGTCCGCAAAGCCCCGCTCCCGGTAGTATTCCCTCGTCCCAACCGCCGAAATGACGGCCAGCGCGCGGAAACCGGATCCGCGCGCGATCTCCTCCGCGCGCGCGAGCAGGTCCCCGCCCAAGCCGAGGTGCTGCGCGGCGCCCTCCCGGCTTTCCCCAAGCGGAAGCGTTTGTCCATAGATATGGAGATCGCGAATGATTGCGGCATCCCTTAAATCGGCCCAATCGATCTCCGGATGCCGCTTCCGGGGAAGCGAAAGCCGCAGGTATCCGGCCAGTTTTTCTTCGGGGGTGACGAAGGAAAGGAACCGCTCCAGCGCCCCGCCCGCTTCGTAGGCCAGGTCCGACAATTGCAGGTCTTGGCGCATTATCTTTTTTTCGCGCACTTCCCGACAGCGGATGCAGCGGCAGCGCAAGCCGCGGGCGGCGAGCAGGCGCTGAGCGTCCTCGCGCAAATTGGAGCGCTTCGATCCCGCCGCGACGTGATGCCCGGGGATATCCCGCGCCAGCCGGTTGACCCGGCAATACGGCGGGATCGTCGGTTTGATCGCCGCCATTAATTCCACCAGTTCCGCGTGGGAATACGGGCGGTACTCGCCGCGCTCGAAAAAGGCGTACAGCGGGCTGTTGCGGACAAGGACCGTGGGATAGATCTTCAGCTCGTCCGGCCGCATTTCCGGATCGTCGAACAGCCGGGCGAAATCCGCGCGGTCGCTTTCGGGAGTCGCCCCAAGCAGGTTCGGCATCCAATGCGCCTGGATTTTAAAACCGGCGGCGCGCATCCGGCGGAAGGCCCGGCGGGATTCGGCGGCGTCGTGCCCGCGGCGGTTTAATCCGAGAATCCGGTCGTCGAGGCTTTGGACGCCGACCTGGATCTTGGTCACCCCCAGCGTGCGCATGCGGCGCAATTCATCCGCCGTAACCGAATCCGGTCGGGTCTCCACCACCAGACCGACGTTGCGCCGGGGGGCGCATTCGTTCCTCCGCTGGGCGTCGGCAAGGGATTTGGAGTCTTCCCCGTTCAGGGCATCCAGCAGGCGCTGGACGAAGCGTTCGCGGTAATCCCGCGGATAGGCGCTCCAGGTTCCGCCGAGGATCAGCAACTCGACCTTGCCGGTCGGATGGCCGACCGATTCGAGCGACGTTAGCCGGCTGGCGGCCTGGCGGTACGGATCGAAGGCGTTCTGTGCGGCGCGCAGGGCGCCCGGCTCGTCGGCGATGTAGCTTTTGGGCATGCGCGCATCATCCGGGCAGAAGACGCACTCCCCCGGACACGGGTAGGGGCGGGTGAGCACGCTGACGGTGGCGACCCCGGAAAGCGAGCGCACCGGCTTCATCCGCAAGCGCTCCAACAGGCCAGGATCGGCGGACAACTCGCCCGCCGCCGCCATCCGCCGGTATTCGGCGACGAGGAAATCCTTGCTCAGGTAACTCCCGCGCGCCGGATGGCGGTGCAGCGCGGCGCGGAGTTCGCCCCCGCCCGCCATCTCAAGCAGAATCGCGCGGGCGGCGGCCCGGCGCTCCGGATCAGTGTAATCCCGGGTGCGTTTCCACGCCTCGAGCCTTCGCCGTTCTTCTTCTGTATAATCCCCGGGTATGAAGTCCGACATCGCCTGCCGCCTCGCCGATCTTAATCGGGCATTCTATCAAACCTTCGCCGCGCCGTTTTCCGCCACGCGCGGTCGGATCCAACCCGGCGCCCGGCGGTTGCTGGCGCGGATTCCGCCCCTCTCCGCCGTCGCCGACCTCGGCTGTGGAAACGCAAACGCGGCGCGCTGGCTCGCCGCGCACAACCCTCCCTGCCGCTACCTCGGATTGGATCTCAGCGACCCGCTCTTGGAGATCGCCCGCAGCGCGGATTTTCCGTTTCCCGCGGAATTCCGGCAAGCGGATTTTTTCGAATCCGGATGGGACCGCATGCCGGCGGCGGAACCGTTCGGTTTCGTCCTGGCGTTCGCCGTCCTGCACCACATTCCCGATGCGCAAAGGCGCCTCGCATTCCTGCGTGCTTGCCGGCGCATGCTCGTTCCCGGCGGATGGTTGTTCCTCTCCACTTGGCAGTTCCGGCGCAGTCCGAAGCTGCGGATGCGGACCGTCGCCTGGGAAGAAATCGGACTATCGGAATCCGACGTCGATAGCGGGGATTACCTGCTGGATTGGCGGAGTGAGGGGCGCGGTCTGCGGTACGTGCACATCGTCGACGAGCGGGAAAGATCCACCTTGGCGGAGGATTCGGAATTCACGGAAACCGAACGCTTCGAATCCGACGGCGAGGGGGGAAGGCTTGCGGATTACGCGGTGTGGACTCCCGTCTGAGCCCTTCCCTCGCGGCGCGATTGCCTTTCCGCGGACCACGGCGGAGAAGGGGCGGTTCCGAGCGGTTTTCCGGGATGGGGAGGAACCCTGGTCGGCATGCCGGACCCGATCGGTCAGGCTGGCTCCCGCGGCCCAAGAACGATGTTCTCGACCGACACCCAATTGTTGGAATCGATGAAACGGAAAGCACGGGCGGACGACTTGGCCGGAGGGAATAAAAACCAGCCCGTGCAATCGTCCGTCGGGGGAACAAATACTTTTCGCTCCGCGGCGCAACCGCCGGATCCGGTATGGCGATAGGCATTCTCCAAGTCATCCTCCAGATACAACCGGTGGTTATCCAAATCCGGCTGCAGGACGTAGTTCTTGCATTCCTCCAACTCGGCCGTCCACGTTACGTTGAATTGCATAGTCAAATCGCCGCGCACATCCACCGCGGTAATGCAAAAGGTCATGCGCTGAATGGTCATGGGCGGAGCCGAGGGGAGGCAGGAGACGCATTGGTAGATGTAATACCTGGCCGGACGATTGTACGGCCAAGTTGCGGCGAGGGTCGGCATTTCCGTTTCGCTTGCCGCCAGGGTCGGAGAAGGTGCCCGCGGGAGGACCGATGCGAAAACCGCCGTATCGGTCGGGACGGCGGTCGGAGCGGATGCCGGAGGGGAATCCAGTGCGGATGGCACGCCCGGCCCCCCCCGCGCAGGATGCAGGAAACCATGCGAGAAAAACGGCCGGACCAAGAAAAAAGCATCCCTTGGGATTGCGGGACATTCGTCTTCCTTTGCGCTTTCCGATTCCGAATCAGGCCGCCAGGGTCAGCGTCGGGGTTGGAAACCGCGGCGTGACCTCCTCCCCGCGCGACCAAGCCACCAGGTATGGGTACGGATCAAGTTCGCCGCGGCGGGTTTTCCAATCCTCGGGGTACGTGGGGTGCGAGATCCCGAAGTGCAGGTGCGGCGTAGTGTCGCGCGCGTTTCCGGAGGTCCCCGTCAGGCCGAGGAGCTGGCCCGCCTCCACCCGTGCTCCCGGCCGGATGCCCACCGCGATTTCCGAGAGATGCGATCCGTAATAGCGGACCCCGTCGTCGCCGATGATCGCGACGCACAGCCCGCCGGCGACGGCCGGATCGTCGGTCACCGGATCCCAAATATCTTTATACCGGACAAAATCCACCACCCCGGCCGTCACCGCCACGAAATCCGAACCGACGTCGGTGAAAATATCGGTGGCCGGGTAAGCGTGGCCGCCCTCGGCGAAATCGGCCTTCTCCTGCGGCTGGACGGGGAAGACGTACTTGTGGGGATTCTTCGTCCGGGAGGGGGTGGCGGTTTGCGTGGCCGTCGCTGCGGCGGGCGGTTGCGTTACCGTCGGCGTCGCCGAGGGCGTGGTAGCAATCCGTTTGCCGGCAAGGTTGATGCCCGTCGGATGAAAGGCGTTCGTTGGGGACGATACCGCCGGCGGAGTTGATGACGCTGCACCGCAAGCCGTCAAGCAAATTCCAAGGAAAGCGGCCGGAAAGGTGCGAGAGGCTGATCGGACCATGAACCAATTATGCCAGGAAACGGTCAATCCGAGTACGCATGCGCACCGTCGCATAGAAAAAAAGCCCCCTCTCGAGTGCTTCCCTTCATCAAGAAAGCTTCTTCCCTTTTCGACCGCGCGTCCAAAAGAATCGGAATTTCCACCGACTTGGGCTAACCCGGATCAATAAACGGGCGATCGACTTTCCTTTTCATCCGGATCGCTTTCGGCGGGTCTCCGTTTCCGTCGGCGCTGGGTTCGGCCGCCATCCGGATCTTGCGGATTACCCCGGTTCTTCCTCCTCACCGGACGTCCCTCCGCCGCGCGGGATTTGGCCCGTCCCGCCGCGCAACGGCCATTCCTGGTCTCCCGAGCCGAGCTGTCCGGTCCGCGCGCGCGGAAATTGCCCGGTTCCCGTCCGCGGGATTTGCCCCGTACCGCCCGACCGGGAAAACTGGCCCGTCCCGGTCCGCAATTGTCCGGTGCTCATCCTCCCCAACTGACCGGTTTGGCCGACCCGTTTTTCTTCGGCCGCGGCCTGCTCCTCGACTTCGCCGATGACGCCAATCCCCTCCAGCATCTGGCGGTTGAAAAGGATCGCCGGCGCGCGGGTGACGAGCTGCGGAAAATACACCGGGATCAGCGTGGCGTTGAAGAGCGCGGAAAACTGCAATTTGCCCTGGAGCATCTGCGAGGAAAAATCGAACTTGCCCGGACTCTCAAGGATTCCGAACATCTCAAACCCGTGCAGGCTGGCCCAGATGCGGTAGGAGACCAGGCGCTGGTATCCGGCCCGGGCGATGGTGATCCGCCCCAGGTCGGAGGTCTTCTCGCACAGCACAGCGATGATGCGCGATTTGACCATCCCCCAGGTATTGAATTGGGCGACGACCTCCTGCGGGCGGTGCAGGCGGACGAGCGAGGCTTTTTCGATCTCGATGTAGGATTCGGTCTGATCGCTGAGCAGGCCGATCAATCCCGCGGCGGACACCGAGACCAATCCGTTGACGCGGTAATTCTGGCTGATGACCGCGGTCGGAACAAGATCGCGGGGCATCCTCTCCATGGTTTTCCCTCTTCTCTATTTATCCGGCCGCGCGGAATCCGACGTAGATGGTCACCGGTTCCGAACTCTCCTCCACCCATAAGAGGCCTTTTCCCCCGCGGATCTGGCGGTTGGCCGCCCCGAGGGGCGAGATCGGCTGCATTTGCGCGGTTGCGCGGCGGATTTCCGCAAGCTCGTCCGACGTGAGGGCCGGGCCGGAATCGACCATCGAAAGCACCACCCACTCGCCGAGCGGCAGTTTGTCGGCGTGGGTGATGGCGAACGGCCCGCTCGGTTCGCCGCCCTTTAGGCGGAACAGCACCAGGTCGATCGGCGTGCGGTTGCTGCGGGCGATCGACCAGCCGAACAGAGTTTGCAGACCGGATTGCGCGGCCTGCGGATTGCCAAACACATTGGGAAATTCCCCGGCCAGCTGGGTGAGGATCGGGACCTTGCGCATTTCCGCCGCCTGGCGCACCGCCAACAGCGCTTCCCCGATCGCCTTGCGGTATTGGAATACCTCGGTTCCGGCGGACGCGGGCGGGGCGGTCTTGGCCTCTGCCGGAATCCGCTTCAACCATTCCTCGACCTGGGACCTCAACTTCCACAGGTTGGCGCGGTTGGGGAGGTTCGGATTGGTGCCGACGACTTTCGCCACTTCGGCGATGAAGGTCATCATCGCCTGGCGGAATTCCGCCGGAGATACGGCCGCCGGAAGCGGCGAGGTTCCTCCCGCGGGCGCCGCGTCGCCGGCCGGCGAGCGCATCAGCCGTTCCAGCGCCACCCCGGCCCAGGCCGCCAACCCGCGCAGCAATTGGACGTGATGCTCGCTGAAGTTGACCTGGGCCGAGCGGTTGTAGACTCCCAGCACGCCGCCGATATGCCCCTCGACCCAGATCGGGACGTTCGCCAGGGTCTGGACCATGTACCCGGTTTTTACCTTCAGGTTAACCTGTCCGCTCTTCTGGCGGACGACCGTCTGGCCGGATTTGAGCACCTGATTGACGAATTCGTCGGAGACGGGGATGCGGTTGGTCATCGCCCGCCCGCCTTGGGATTCCTTGCTGGCCCGCAGGATGATGTCGCCGGAGGAATCCTCGAGCATGTAGATGCCCGCGTCCTCGGCTCCGGTCAGGTAGGCGGCGGCCTCGACGATCTGCCGCAAAAGCAGATCCGCCTGGCGGGTTTGCGTTACCGCGCGGCCGACGTCGAGCAGGGAGCGCAATTCTTCGTTGCGGCGGCGCAGCTGTTCGATGTTGCTGCGCAGTTCATCCACGTTCTGCCGCTCTCCCGCCTGGACGGCGGACTGGCGGAAGGCATTCAGGATGGATTGGACGATGTCGTCGGGCTTGCAGGGCTTGAGAAGGAAATCCTTGACGCCGAGGCGGAACAGGTCGCGCGCAAGTTCGGGATTGATCCGGCTGGCCATCACGATGGCCGGAGCGTTCTCGCCTAGCTCCCGCCGCTGGCGCAGACCGGTGACCTGCAATCCCTGCAATTGGGTCAGGTCGATCGCCAACACGTCGGCAGGCGGAGAATCCGGACGGGCGACTTCGGCCGGGAATCCCCTCGGCAACAGCACTTCGCGCACCAGCCACTCGCCGGATTCCGGCATATCCGCGAGGACAAGCACCCGCGGAAGGGGTTGGCGGACATTTCCGGTTTTCGACGGCGATCCAGCCATGCGGAATGCGCGCTCCGCGCGAGTATCGGCGATCCCCCGCAACTCCGCCGCGGGAGACCGACGAACCGATTGTACTATAGGAGCGGCCTGCCCATATCCAAGCCCATTTCCCCTCCCATCCACTCGGATGGGATTGCGCAGACGAGTTGGTTCAGCGCTCGGCGCAACGCCGCAGCCTTCCATCCAAGGCCAGGCGGAACCGGAATGAATCGCAATCGGCGAAATTGCCCCCGGCCGGAACGAGATTCCCCCTCCAACAGGGTGATTGAAAAAGGGAAAGTCAGCGGTTGAGCCCGGTCCGACGCGGGTAGGGGCCCGACCGTCTTTTTAAGCACTTTGTTAAGGAGAATGGTCACCCGTCCCCAGTCCCTCACGGATGTTCCGAACGCCCTTGCGGACCCAACCGGCCGCGCCGAAGACCAAGCAGAAGATGAGGACAGCAAGAAAAAACGCGCCCAGCGTCATTCCGCCTTTGCGAGGGCAGGATCGGTTTCGCGCCGGTTATTATCCGGCAGTTCCTTCCCCGAGGCTTTCCATGCCGCTTGCAGATGCCTCCGCCCGCCCCGGCAAGGAGGCTCCCGTCAACCATCCGGCGGCGATGCCGGCGGCCGCCAGCGCGAACACCATCGGATACCCGCCCGCGTCGGCCAGGGTTCCGCCGATGAATGGATACAGGACGATCACGCCGGTGATCGTGTTTGTCAACCCGACATACACCGGGCGCTGGTCCGAAGGCGAGATCTCAAGGACGTAGTTGAGAAAACCCAGCATGATCGATCCGTCGCCCAGCCCCAGGAACAGAAAGGCCGCCGTGACCAGAATCACCGGAAGCGCCGATCCCAGCCCGGCCGGGATTCCGGCCGCCAGGACGAGGCACGGAGCCAGCAGATACACTCCGCCCACGATCCGGATTACCATGTGGGATCCCCGGCGGTCGGCGACCCATCCGAACACCAATCCGGCCAGCGCGCTTCCGATAGTCTGGGCGATCGCGAAATAGCCGACATTGGCCTCGGCGATCCCAAGGTCCTTGATGGCGTACACGGCGAAGAAGGGCGAAGCCAGGCCGCAACAGGCGATCAGGATCCGCGAGGCGTTCACCCTCAGAAACGCGCGGTCGGTTTGGATCAACTTTACCAGCCGGGGCAGGTATTCGACCATTCTCTGCCGCTCGGACGCCACCGGTTCCACCGGTTCGCGGACCAAGTACATGCCTCCCAGCGCGATCAGGAAGCAGAGCGAGGCCAGGATCAGGATCAACGCATAATTGAAGGGATAGGCCAATGCGGAGGACCGCAGAATCCATCCGATGATTCCTCCGGCCCCGATCGACACCAAACCCGACAGCGCCTGACCGGTCCCGATCACCCGCCCGCGCTCGCGGTGCGAAAACGATTTTCCAAGCACATCGAACCAAGCCACGCCGGCGATCGAATCCATAAAGGCGAAATGGAAACTGGAAAAAAACAACAGTCCGAGGATCAACCCGGGCAGGGCGGCTCCGTGCAGGAAGAGGAACACGCCGAACGCGAGGAATACGGGCCGGCCGATCCATCCGAGCAGTTTGATCGCCGGCAGCTTGCGGGGAGCGGTGGAAAGAAAATTGGCGGCGAAGATCTGGGGCAGCAGCCATCCGCCGTGCCAGAGGGCTCCCACCAGGCCGATCATCGCGGGGCTGTCCGTCAGGCGCGAGGCGAAGGCGGGCAGGGTGGTGCTGAGCCCGGCGAAGGTCAGCCCGATCGAGAAGAAAGTGTAATCGGTGAGAAATCCCAACCAATTGAGTCGGTGGTCGCGTCGGGACAATGCGGAGTGATTCATCCGGCGGATTATAATCCCCTCCTTACCCCCGCCATGTTCGCGTTTTTCGGAGACGGATCATGGATGGAAAAAAAACGCCAAATATACGGAGGATTGTTTAGGAGAGGGGCAATGCGAGGGGGAGGCAAGGGTATAATCCCCACAACGCAAAACGGGAGAGTGCATGAATCCATCGTCGCGCTTCCTATCGCTGGCCGTCTTCGTCTCCGGCATGACCGCCCTGGCGGTGGAACTGGCCGCGTCGAGGCTGCTCGGCAACGTTTTCGGAACCAGCAACTTGGTCTGGGCCAACATCATCGGGCTGATCCTCGTCTACCTCACCGCCGGATACTTCCTCGGCGGGCGCTGGGCGGACCGCAACCCCAACCCGGTCATTTTTTACCGGATCATGGCCTGGGCGGCGCTGACCACCGGCGCGGTGCCCGTCGTCAGCCGGCCGGTCCTGCTGGCGGCCGCTGCGGCGGTGGAAAAGCTCGACGCGGCGGTCGTGCTGGGGTCCTTCGCGGCGGTGCTGGTGCTCTTTTCGGTGCCGGTGACGCTGATGGGTTGCATCTCCCCCTTCGCCATCCGGCTGGCGATCCGCGACGTGAGCCGCGCCGGTAACATCTCCGGCCGGCTGTATGCGATTTCCACACTCGGATCGATCGTCGGCACCTTTTTGCCCGTGCTGTGGCTGATCCCCTCGATCGGAACCGCGCGCACCTTCTTCGTCTTCGCAGCCTTGCTCCTGCTGGTGGCGCTTGCCGGTTTGTGGCGGACCGACCGGCGCGCCGCCGTGAGGGGCTTGTGGATGCCGCTGGTCCTGCTCCTCCTGTATGCGGTCGGCACGGGACACCCGATCAAAAATACGCCCGGCCAGATCTTCGAACGCGAATCCGCCTACAACTACATCCAGGTGGTGGAACGGGACGGCGTACGCTACCTTCATTTAAATGAGGGCGAAGGCATGCATTCGGTCTACGCCCCGGCGCTGCTGCTGACCGGGGGGACCTGGGATTATTTCCTAGCCGCCCCGTTTTTCAACGATCCCCCGCGCGATCCGGCGCAGGTCGCCTCCTTGGCTATCGTCGGGCTGGCGGCCGGCACCTCCGCCAACCAATACACGCAGGTCTACGGTCCGATCCCGATCGAAGGCTACGAAATCGATCCGGCAATCCTCGAAGTCGGCCGGGAGTTTTTCGGCATGACCCAGCCCAACCTCACGGCGCTGGCGGTGGACGGGCGCTGGGGGCTGGCCCACAGCCGGCGGATCTTCTCGGTGATCGCGATCGACGCCTACCGTCCGCCCTACATCCCGCCGCACCTGACGACCCGCGAATTTTTCGAGACCGTCCGCGCGCGGCTTGCGTCCGACGGCGTGGTGACGATCAACGTCGCCCGCCTGCCCGACGACCGCCGGCTGATCGAAGGGCTGGCCGCAACCTTGCAGGCGGTCTTCCCCAGCGTTTACGTGGCCGACGTCCCGTTCAGCATGAACAGCATCCTCTTCGCCACCGTCCGGCCCACCGGCGTCCAGAATCTGCTGGACAACTACAAAGCCCTGGCCGCCGCCGGAGGGATCCGATCGGAGCTGCTCACCGTCCTGGAATGGACGATCCAGAATCTGCAGCCCACGCCGGAGGGCGGCCGTGTGTTCACCGACGATTGGGCGCCGATCGAATTGCTGACCAACGCCATGGTTGTCCAATTCGTGCTTTCCGGGCGCCTGCCGCAGCTGGCTCCGCAATGAACGCGGGAGATCCCATGAAGACCGCCGTACGAATCTTCCTAACCTTGGCTTTCCCGCTTGTAGTCTTCCTGGCCTGGGTTCGGATCATGCTGCTGCCATTTTTTGTGGAATGGGAATACCGCCGACCGGGATTTCCCCCCGACAGCTACGGGTTCACGACCCAGGAAAGAATCCGGTGGGCGAATATCTCGCGTGAATACCTGCTGTCGGATGCGGGCGGGGATTATTTCGCCGGCTACCGCCTGGCAAACGGATCGCCACTGTACAACGAACGCGAAGTCGAGCACATGGTCGACGTCCAGGTTCTGGTCCGCGCCGCCAGGATCCTCTTGACCGCTTTGGGGCTGTTTTTTCTTGCCGGATGCGGATTCCTGCTGTGGAAGGACCGGACGCTTCTCCGCCGCACCCTCGCCGCCGCCGGGATCGGGACCTTCGGATTCCTGGTCGCGGTCCTGATCGTCGTGGGGCTGGCCTGGGATTGGGCGTTTGTGACGTTTCACCACGTCTTTTTCACCGGCGAAACCTGGCTCTTTCCGTACACCGACACCCTCATCCGCCTGTTTCCGGTGACGTTCTGGCAGGACGGATTTATCGCGGCGGCGGCCGGCATGCTCTCCACCTGCCTGGCCGTCTGGTTCATCGCCGGCATCCTCCCGCGCCTGTGGAAAAGGCGGAAGCCGGCGGCCTGAGGAACGCCGGGACGCGCCGACCCTTGGGAACCCTTAGGGTCGGTGCGGAAACCGCCAAAATTTCCGTTCTCGGGTATCATTTAGGAGATGTCCTCCGGGGGAAGGACGAGGGAGCTGCGCAAGATAAAACGCGTATCTGCAGTCTTTGGAGGCGTATGAGGTTTCGATCCATCCTTTCCCGGCCGGGGATCGCTTCCCTGCTGGCCGCGCTCTTTCTCGCCGGTTGCAGCGGGGGCGGCGGCAATCCGTACCCGATCGCCACCCCCTTGCCCCTCCCGACTTTTGCCGTCACCTTCCTGGTCCGCGTTCCGGCGGATACTCCCGAGGGCGATAAGGTGGTCCTGAACATCCTCGACGAGGTCACCGGTTTAACGCTCAATCCGATCCGCTACGAAATGAAAAAGGCCGACGCCGGCTTGTGGCAGCTGCAGCTGGATTTCCCGCGCAACGCGCTCGTCCATTACCGGTACAGCCTGCAGAGCGGCGAGGTTGAGGCCTCCTCCGGCTCGGCGATGGTGGATTACCGAACCTACTACGCTTCGGGCAACAACCAGGTGGAGGATACGGTCGCGCATTGGACCGGGACCGATTTCCACGGAACCACCGGGCGGATCCGCGGTTTGGTCCGCGACGCGGTCAGCGGGCTGGCAATCCCGGGTTTGACGGTCGGGACGGCCGGCATGCGCACCCTCACCGACACCAACGGGTTCTATATGCTCAGCGGGGTGCCGACCGGAAAACAGATCCTGATCGCCTTCGACATGGACGGCGGCTACCGCCCGTTCATCCAGGAGGCGATCGTGGCCGACGGTCAGGACACGCCGGCCAACCTCGCGCTCTCGCCGTCTCCCCGGGTGACGATCTCCTTCCACGTCTACGTTCCGCAGGCGGAAACCCCGCCCGGCGCGCAAATCCGGATGGCGGGCAGCCTGCTCATGCTCGGCAACACCTTTCTGCCCGGCGCGGCCTCGACCATGGTCGAACCGGCCCGCGCCCCGCTCCTGACCCCGCTCGACGACGGAACCTACATCCTCTCTCTGTCGCTTCCGGTCGGGGCGCACATCCGCTATAAGTACACGCTGGGCGACGGATTCTGGAACGCCGAACGCGACTCGCAGGGACGCATGGTGCTGCGCGATTACATCGTCCCCGAGTACGACACCATCGTCGAGGACGGCGTGATTTCCTGGCGGTCAAGCGCCAGCGGATCCGTCACCTTCAACGTTCTCACGCCGGCCGGAACTCCCTCCTCGGAAAAGGTCTACATTCAATTCAGCCCGTTCCAGGGCATCTGGATGCGCCCGATCCCGATGTGGATGACCGGGCCCCAGCAGTGGACCTATTCGCTGGAGAGTCCCTTGGAATGGCCGGGGCCGATTTCCTACCGCTATTGCCGCAACGGAATGTGCGGCGTGGCCGACGATCTGGCCACCGCCGGCGATCAGGCCGCCCAGAGGCAGTTCCAGGTGACCGCCGATCCGCAGACGACCGTGGATACGGTGCCGGGCTGGACCGCCTGGCCGGATACCGCCTCCGCCCTGCATCCCGCACCGTCCGCCGCCATGCCCGCCGGCCTGCGGTTCGGCGTGGTGTTCGCTTCCGAGCGCTGGGCGCCTCCGTATGATTCCGTCATCTCCGACCTGATCTCCCTGCGCGCCGGAACCGTCTTCCTCAGCCCACAATGGTACCTCGGCGCGAACGCCCCCCTGCCGGAGATCCGCTTCCTTCCGGAATTGGCGTCCCCGCTGTATCAGGACGTGGTCGCCCAGCTGGCCCATTTGCGCGCGGCCGGAATGCAGCCAGCCCTGGCCCCCGCCGTGGAGGCGCTGACGGGGCTGACGTCGGATTGGTGGGATACCGCACCGCGCGACACCGCCTGGTGGGATTCCTTTTTCCTCTCGTACGCCAACCTTCTGTTCACCTACGCCGACGTCGCCCAACAGAACGGTGTTGAAGAATTGGTCATCAGCCGGGCGGACATGCTCCACGCCATGCCGGGCATTCCGGGCACGCCGGCCGACATCGAAACCCGGTGGCGCGTGCTGGTGCGCAACATCCGCCTGCGGTATGCCGGGAAGATCGCCGTCGAATATCCGCTGACCGACGCCTTCCCGGCGGTGCCGCAGTTCTTCGACGAGATCGACGAAATTCTGGTCCGCGTCAGCGGCCCGCTGGTTTCCGGAACCAACACGCCCGAGGAGATGAAATCCGCCGCCGGCGCCTTGCTGGACGAAAAACTGGCCGGCCTCCGTGCGCTGGGCAAACCGATCCTGCTTGCCCCGGCCTACGCCTCCTTGGGCGGAGCCGATGCTGGTTGTCCGCGCGACGCCATGGGCGCCTGCCTGCCGCTGTCGCAGATCCTTTCGGGCTCGAACTTGGCGCTGACGCTCAACCCGGATTTCGACGCCCAAACCCGGTCCTACCAGGCGCTGCTGCTTGCGGCGGCCGAGCGCGATTGGATCTCCGGCTTTTTCTCTTGGGGATATTATCCGGCCGTCGCATTGCGCGACGCTTCTCCGTCGATCCACGGGAAACCGGTGGAGTTATTCCTGGCGGGGATGTTCAACCGCTGAAACACCGCGGGGAATGTCAACGCCCCGGCCGTCCGTCGAAACCCATCTTGGGGTTTTCCGCGAAGTGTAAGGACGGCTTGGCAAAGAAATTCCCCGCCGCCGGCAGTATGCCGCTTCCGCGCGGTTTCGGCGGGATGCCGTTATTCCTCGCTGAAAGCCCGATGCGTCCGCCCCGCTTCATTCTCCCGCCCGCTCCCTTCGCTTCACGAGTGCGGACGTGAGGGCGGGCACGGGCATAGCCCTTTAGCAAATACTGATCCTTCTCTTGCACACCCCTGGGTCTTTCTTAATTCTGAGATTACTGAAAAAGGCGGTCGAGTAGCGGTTTGTGCGTACCGAGACCACTGAATGACGGCTGAACAACCTTGTTCTTCGATATTTCTGTGGTCTCGCAACGCCCCTTCGGGGCTACTCGACCAACTATCCGTACTTTTTCAGCGATTTCAATCCGCTCGCCCCGAGACAAGAAAATCGTCAACGGTCGAAAAAAAATTTGTTACTCCTCAGCTGGCGATCGTCATACCGGCGTCCGCCCTCGGCGTGTTCTTTGCCGGAGGGGAATTAGCCGGCATCCAGGGAATCTTCAATAGATACAGGACCCCGCGGCTTCGAACCCCGCTTCCCTCGCTCCCCTCGCTTCGCGAGGGCGGGCGCGAGGGCGGGCGCGGGGGAGCCACGCCGGGGTGACGGATAAAACCTATTACACTGGTGGTGTTGTATTGAGATTATTCAGTTGAAATAAGATGCCTGAGGAGTAACATTTTCCCCCATCCCTTCCTGGCGTCATTGTCCTGTGCGGAGTGCGGGACAGACGTTCCGGGATTTTTTCTCCCAGCCCCTCTCTCTAGATTGACAGCTTCGAAGAAGCACATCCTTTTTCGGCTCTTATCGGGCCTGGAATCTTGTCCTGAGCATTTATCCCGAGCACCTGTCCCAAGCGAAGCGAGGATAAGCGACGGGCGGGCGAATGAGGGGGAGGCTTTGGCGATCCGTTTTCTTACTCGCGGTCCCATCAGCCTTCCGCGGACGGCGCAGGCGTTTTCCTCCCGCCCATCCATTCCAGCAACAACGGATAGACTCGGCCGATCGGTTGACCGGGCTGGCCGGGATCGACGAAATCGTGCTCCAGCTCCCAGGATTCATCCAACCGGCGAATCGCAACCGATGCCCCGAGGCACCGCCAGCGGTCGACGATCCGGCAGGCCAAGGAATTGTTCACCGCCCAATCCCGAGGATTGACGATGAGCAACAACTCCTTGCCGGCGGGGGGATTGCGTTCGGCGCGCCGCCGGGCGGCGGCACCCATCCGGAGGATTTGACTCAGGGCGCGGGTCGAGAACCGCGGGTAGGTATAATCCGGCGTCCCCGCCATCCGTTTCCCCGGGTGAAACCAGCTGAAGAAATTCGGAAGGGCCGAGAACAGGTTGACGGCGGGGACCGTCAATCCCGCGGGGACGGGTTTCAAACCGAACACCGGCGCCATCAGGACCGCGGAGGGAATATCGGGGCGGGACGCCCAAACCCAGGCGCTGACCACGCCGCCAAGCGAGATACCGGCAAAGGTCACCCGCTCGCCCAATCCGCGGGCGATATCGGCCGTTTCATCCGCGTACTCAGCCAGTTCCTCCGCCGTGAGGCCCGCATGTTCGATGGTCATCCGATCCGGCAAGCCGTGGCGGGGCAGATTCGCAATCAACACATTGAACCCCGCCTGAAAAACCAGTTCCCCGAACTTGGCGAACTGCTCCGGGCAGTTGGTGTACCCATGGACGAAAACGACCGCCTGCTCGGTCCGGCGCCCATGGGTCAGAAACCGGATGCGCGCCTCGGGAAGGACGCGCGCCGCCTCCTTCGCCTGCCACGCCAAGATCCTCGCGACGGCCTCGGCGTAATCCCGCGCCGGACGAAGGCGGGGGCGGAAGGGAATGTCGGGCAAGGGACGAAAAAGGAAGGCGCCGGCGGCGAGGACGCACGCGGCGAGTAGAATAATCCAGCCGGTTATCCGCTCCTCCTCTCCAATCCACTCGGAAAAAAAAGCGCCCGGCCGGAGATTCCGGTTGGGCGCCGATATTACGGCAGAAAAAACGGTTCCCGCCGGGGCGGAAAGGTTTCCGGTCACCAATCCCGGCGAAATCCGCCGCGGCCGCCCCCGCGCCCCTTGTCGAATCCGCGCCCGCCGCGGTCTTCACGCGGCCGGGCCAGGTTGACGGTCAGGGCGCGCTCCCCCAGCTTGGTTTCTTTCAGCATGCTGATCGCCTGCTGAGCTTCCGCCTGGGTTTCCATCTCCACGAAGCCAAATCCCTTGGAACGACCGGTGTCGCGGTCCTTGATGATCGTGACGGATTTGATCGAGCCGGCCTGCGAAAACAGATCCCGCAAGTCCTCCTCCGTGGTGGAATACGGCAGATTGCCAACGTACAATTTCGTCTCCATTGCTTCTCCATTGAAGCCGGCGAATGAGTCCCCCTGCAGGGGAACAATGAGGATGGAAAATAAGTGTATCACAGGATGGAAAATCCGGGCGGGAAACAAAAGTCCCTTGTGCAGTCCCGCGCTTCGGGCGCCGCCGGCTAAACAATCCGCACAGGCGATGTTAGAATGTCGGCCAGGATCACGAATGGCATCCTTACATTCCCCGGCTCCGCTCCGGATTGGTGCGGTTGTCGTCTGCGGAGGCTTCCTGGCCTGGATGTCCGCCGGTTGCCATCCGCCGCCTTCCCCCGCGGCGGGCACGGCGGCGCCCCCCTCCCCCGTCGTCCACACGGCGGTCCACACCGTCGAAGTCACCCGGATCGTCGAAATCCCCGTGACCGCCAGCCCGTCGTTCACGCCCGATACAAGTCCGACCCCGACCGGAACGCCCACGACCACCGGCACGGCCACGGCCGCATCCACGCCCACCCCGACCCCCACCTACTCCCCGCCCCGGATCCGCGTCCGAATGTGGTCGCAATGCCGGTACGGCCCGGGAGTGGGCTACCTGTACGAGTACGACCTGTTTGAGGGCAACCTGATGGAAGTGATCGGCTGGCGGGAAATCCTCGCCCAGAAGCAATCCGGAATCTGGGAGCCGAGCGTCTGGTTGTATGTCCGCGCGGTCGGAGGGGTAAACATCTGCTGGGTCAATTCCTCGCTGGTGGAAGTCGTCCGCGGGGACGTGTTCGACGCGCCGCCTTACACCTCGCTGCTGCCCGCCTCCGAACTCTACCGGCCGGTCAGAGTCGTTGAAGCCTGGCGCGACGGGAACAACGTCACCGTCATGTGGCAATCGATCTGGATGACCGAGGACGACTACCGCGGCTACCTGGTGGAAGCCTGGGTTTGTCACGCCGGACAGCTGTATTTCGCCCCGGTCGGCTACACCGGAGTCAACGTTGCCAATCCCGCGGTGGTGATCCCCGACGAGCCCGGATGCTCGCAACTTTCCGGAGCCAGGCTCTATGCCGCCGAAAAACACGGTTACACTTCCTGGATCCAGGTCCCCTGGCCCGTCTGGGATCCGTCGCCCCAGGCCGTCTGAAGAAATCCACCAAAAGCACGAGGGTTTTGCACAATCTATTCTGGATGCCCTTCCGGTGTCTCTGCGAGCACTTCGCGGATTCGATTTAATCCCCCTCAAGAACACCATACTCCTCGAAGTCGCCGACCGGTCGAAATCCGATGTTCATATAAATGCGGTTGGAGATCGGATTGGCCAAATCCGCGAACAAGGTGCAAAAGGCACGGCCTTCAGACAACATCCGGCGGCAGAGCTCTCCGACGCAGGCGGTGGCATACCCCCGGTTGCGGAAGTCCGGCGGCGTGTAGACCATGCCGATGCAGATTCCGCTTTTCGTCGGACGGGTGGAGACGGCCATGCAAACCGGTTCGCGATCCTCCCAAAGGTAAAGCTCTCCGTCCCCCAGCCGGTATCCCGCCGAGCGGCGGGATTCTTCAAGATCCGCCTTGCCGAACATCTCAACCCGCGCCGCATGCCACCATACCCGCGCCGTCTCGAGTTCCGCGGCCGACGCCTGCCGCAACCGGCCGCGGGCGCCGACCGCCGTCTCCACGCCGGATAGGCTGTACAACCGCAGCCGGTGTTCCGTTTGGAAGCGGCATCCGCCGGCCGCCGCCAGTTTCTCACTCACCGCCCCGGCCAGCGGACCGGGACCGATTACGCCGGAGATTCTCCATCCCTCATGGATCAGAGATGCCGCGAGCGCCTCCGTGCTCTCTCCCCATGCTTCGCCTGCACCGGCAACGATCAGTTTCTGCGGCGGGGTCATCGTCGCGGCGAGGGCCGGGGCGCCCGCGGCCTCGACGGTTTTCAAACACACCTTGGGAGGATAGCGTTCCGGGTGCTTCACGATCTGGCCGCAGATTCCCAGCATCAAGCTGTTCAACACTTCGCGGGCTTCCAATGCCGGCCCGGCGGAAGCGAGGAATTCGACGGCGTCGTTGTAGGAGTGGACTTTCATGCTTTCCGCCGACCGTTTCAACGGACTGCCTGAGTTGCGAAAATCAGTTCTCTTTGAAAATTTTTTACGGTGGAAATAATACCAGGCCGAGGGATGCCCTGTTCCCTGCTCGTAGCGCCACAGGACGAAATCCTTCGAAAAACACCGCCCCACATTTTCCCGCGAGACGCCGTCGGAATCCCCGGGGAAGGCCGGCTGCCAAGCGTACAACAAATAGATCCCCCCCGGCCGGATCCAGCGCGCCAGTCCCGCCGCATACCGCTTCCGTTCCTCCGGAGATAATCCGTGGAAACAACCCATGTCGAGCGCCAAATCATAGGGGCCCGGCAAGGACAGCGAGGCCAGATCGGTCACATCCGCGACGATCAGGGTCGGGGAGAACGAGCTAAGCTTCCGGCGGGCTTTGGCGATCGCGCGGGGGGTGAAATCCACCCCGGTGACGCGCCATTCGCGCTCCGCCAGAAACCTCAGGTTGGTCCCCGTTCCGCATCCGATGTCGATCGCCCGTCCGGGAGGAAGATCCGCGATCGTCCGCACCAACTCCGGAGCGGGGATGCCCGTATCCCAGGGCGGGTGAAACCAATATTGAATCGAATACCAAAGCCGGAACAAATGGGATTTCATGCCGGACCCCGGGGCGACGGTCTTAAGGCCGGGGAATCGATGTCATCGCGGAGTGAATTCGGCGCGCGCATTCATCCAATTCCCGGCGTTCGGGGAGTTGCGCGTATCCCGGATTGAACTGAAATCCAAAGCCGTCTCCGGCAAACCGCGGGATGACGTGCATGTGCAGATGGAATACCTCCTGACCGGCCGCCTCCCCGTCGGCCAGGATCAGATTTACCGCTTCGCAGCGGATGCCGCTCCGCCGAAGGGCTGCGGCCACCTTCTGCGAGACGGCGGAAACACGGGCGAATGCCTCCGGCGCAATATCGGAAAGAGACGCCCAATGGCGTTTCGGGATCACCAGCACATGGCCGGGATTCACCGGCTGGATATCCATAAACGCCAGAATCTCCTCGTCTTCGAAGACCACGGAGGCGGGAGTATCCCGCCTGATTATTCGACAGAAGATGCATGTCTCCATTCGGCGGCACCCATTCCTTCCATCCATGAAAAACGCCGTTCTGAATCTGGACGTTTTCGCGAAAAACAACTAAACACTTGCCCCCAACGCCCGCAATGCCCTCAAAGTCACCCATTTGCTGGGTTTCTTTTTTGGGCCGTAATCGATCCACGTCTTCCCCGCGTACCCGTATTCCAGGAGCCATCGGCCCTCTTGGGTCCGCTTCCCCTCCACCAGGCCGACGAGGTTTTTCAACCGGCGGTCCGCGCCGCATCCCAGCGCCGTCAGGACCTCGAGGATCTGCAGCACATCGGTGACGTAAAAGACCGGAAACCCGAACTTAAACCAGCTCTGGCTGGGCTTGGCCGTCCATCCGCAGGGGTAGGCGGCGGTGGCGGGATCCGCGCTGAAGAGGAATTTTTTCCCGCGGTCGATCGCGCGCCGGATCAGCGGATTTCTCTTTTTTTCGGGGAGGACGCTGAAGGCGCGCATCACCTTCACCGCGCCCCAGGCGCAGGGCTTCTTGTTGTTCGATCCGCAGGCGAAATCCGGACCGCACTGGCCCGCGTAATAGCGGCGTTCGGCGTTCTTCTCCGTCAGCGGGGCAATCCCTTCGCCGGTGACGCTGCGGGCCATCCACTCGTACGCGCGGTCCAGCCGCGGATCCTCGCAGCCCAGCGCCGCCAGCGCCCAGACCATATTGCCCTGCAGGCAATCCGCGGTTCCGGAGGGCGCGCCGGATGCGGTGACCTGGCCGCCCGGCGCCAACCCGTGGTCGAGGAAATATCCGCAAGCCCGTGCGATCCGCTTGTCCGCCTCGACCGATCCGCCGAGTTCCGCCAGCTGGATGATCGACCACACCGTGGAAAAATATTTCGGGTTGTACCCCGGGCCGCTCTTCGACCAATAACCTTCGGGGGCCATCTTGGAGAGGATCGCCGCGATCGGCCCCTCGGCGTGCGCCCGCTTCCTTTCCTTCGCGGCCCCTTCCCGGTCCCGACAAAGATCCCGGAGCGCGAGGCAACGCGCGCCGGGATCCTGCTTTTCCAGAAGCCAATCCACCGCGCTGCGGATTTCCTCGGGAGCCAAAGGCATGCACCCTCCTTTGCCGATTTATCCATCGATTCCGGCGCGGAGGGAGGCTTTTCTTAATCCTCCGCCGCCGCTTTTCGCTTGCCAAAGACGAAGGCCGGAAGCCCCCAGCCACCCTCCCCGCCCACGCGGATGTCGCGGCGTTCGAAGCGCCACCAAGCCACGATTATAAACAGCGCCGAGATTCCCAGCATCACCCCCCACTCGCCCCAGTTCATCTCCTCGATCGCCAAGCCACCCTGATAGTATCGGAACGGCAGGATCTTGGCCAGCGGCTCCAGCACGTCGTCGATCTGCGCCAGGGCGTTGATGAAGTAGCACGCCACCAGCGCAATCCCGGACGCCATCGCCGCCATCCGCCGCGAAGGAAGCAGCATGCTCAGCAGCAAGGCCAGGGTGCCGAAGAGAATCAGGATGCCCAGCAGCGACACCATGGGCAATACCAATTCCCAGAGACCCACGTCCATCTTCGTTCCGGGGACCGCGGCCGCGAACCCCAGCCAAGTGACGGCCAGGATGGCGGCGGTGGCGGCCAGAAACGCCAGCAGGCGGGCCAGGAACAACGCCGTCCGGCCGACGGGATGACCCAGGATGAGATCCAACGTGCCGTTCTCTTCGTCTCCCGCCAACAGCCCGCTCCCCCCGAGGATGGCGAAGATGCCGATGATCAGAGGCATGTAGGAGTAGAATTCCAGGTTCAGAAACCCCGCCGGCGTGAACATTTGCGCCGCATCGCTGGTGGCGAAGAACGCCCACATCTCCCTGGGGTAACTGCTCATCAGTTGGATGTAGTTTTCCTTTTGCTCGGCGAGGGTGTCGTAGAAAACCGTCAGGAACGCCGCGAGAGTCCCCAACGATAGCCCCCAGCCGATGATCTGCCCGCGGAAGCGGGAAAGGGAATTGGAAAAGATCGCCGTCATCGCAACCTCCGGATAGTGCGGATCGAATCGCCGTCAGGATTTCTTCTCCGGCCCGTCCGTATAATAGGAAAGGAATATCTCCTCCAAACTGGGGCGTTCGGATTCGAAAAACATCACCGGATAGGCCGCCAGGGCCTTGATCAACCGGTCCATCTCGCCCTCGATCTGAATGGTCAGGCTCCGGCCGTTCTCCTGGTCGAGGATCGTGATCCCCGGCAGGCCTGCCAGATCCTTCGCGTCCACCTTCTCTCGGAACCGGATCCGCGCCCGGAGGAGCGAACGCCCCATCAGCGCCGCCTTGTCGGCCACCTCCGCCAGGATCCCCTTGCGGATGATTCCCACGCGGTCGGCGATCTCCTGCACTTCGCTGAGGATGTGCGAGGAGAAGAAAACAGTCGCCCCGTCTTGGCGGGCTTCCCGAACCAGCCGCAGCACTTCGCGCTGGACAAGCGGATCCAAACCGAAGGTCGGCTCGTCGAGAATCAGCAATTCCGGCTTGTGCATCAGCGCCTGGACCACGCCGACCTTCTGTTTGTTCCCTTTGGATAAGTTGCGGATCGCTTGGCGCAAGTCCAGATGGATCCGTTCGCAGATCCGGCCGATGTGGCCCCAATCCGCCTTCCCGCCCCGCAACCGGTTCAGGAACCGCAGTGCGCCTTCGACGGTCATGTTTTCATCGAAGTGCAATTCGCCCGGCAGATATCCGGTGCGGGCCCGGACGGCGACCGGATCCTTCCGGGGATTCAACCCCAATACGCGCACCTCTCCGCCGTTGGGGCGGATGAGATCCAGCAGACAGCGGATGGTGGTCGTCTTCCCGGCCCCGTTGGGCCCCAGGAATCCGAAGATCTCCCCCGGCTGCACTTCCAGGGTGAGGCCGCGCAGGGCGCGGGTGATGCCGTAGTTCTTTTTCAATCCGATGGTGTGGATGACGGCGGATGTTTCCATTTCGGCACCTCGCGGGAGAGCAGGGGATCAATTGAGAACAACCAAGCGGGAGTACTTTCAATTCGCACAACCGGATGATGCAGGCCGCTCCGGCCAATTATACGTACGGTTCAGCGAAAGCCGGAGTTGCATTCGGGCGGATCGACCCCCATTTGTCACCGGGAATCCGGCCCGTCCGCCTGTTTCCTCACAAGGAAAGCCTCCCGGGGAATGGAGAACACCGCGTCATCCACCCGTTCTCCGCGGATGACCCATCGGCCCGGAAAATCCGCCACCCGGCGCATGCCCGCCCGCTCCAACAGCCGGATGGACGCCGAATTGCGCGGATCGGCGGAGGCGGTGATCCGCTCCATCCCCATCGCGTCGAACAGGTACCGGAACATCTCCCGCAAAGCCTCCAAAGCGTATCCGCGCTTCTGAAAGGCGGGGGAAAGAGTGATCCCGATTTCGACTTCGGCGGGAGCATCGGCGGAAACATGCGCGCCGATGTCTCCGATCATCCTCTCCTCCGCCCTGGATACGATCGCCAAGGAATACCAGGCGCCGGGCGTTCCGGGCATCAGGGCCGATTGGCCGCGGATATAGGCGCGGATCTCCGCTTCGTCCGCAGGGCACCAGAATTGGTACCGCCAAACCTCCGGCAACGACCGGTAGGCGAACATCCCGGCGGCGTCCCGGATTTCGAGCGGCCGGAGGAACAGGCGGGAGGTCGTCAGACGGAGGTTCATCGCGCCGCCGCCGGGAAGGCTAGTCCGGCTTGGTGCACAGATACGCAACACCGAATTCGCGGTCCGGCTCAATCCGGTCGATCCGGAATCCGGCCCGGGTCAGCGATCCTTCCATAATCCAATCGTAGGTGCTGAACTCTTCGCGGATATGGGTTTCGGCTTCGGCGGCGAACTCGGCGCCGACCTGTTTTCGCATGGAATTGATCCATGCCTCAATCGGCCCGCGGAAGTCCTCCATCGCCCCTGGGAAAACGATGTCGAAAAGGCGGAGCCGTCCGCCGCGCCTCAGCATTCGGTGCACCCGCCGCAGGCCAAGGTGCTTCCAAAAATCCGGGAGGTGGTGGAGGACGGCGGTGGAAACGGCCGCATCGACCGGATCCGCGTCGTGCTCGTAGGTGAGAAATCCGCCGCGGTGGAAAACAAAGTTCCGCAGATCCCGTTCGGCGGCCCGGCGGCGGCAGTATTCCAGCATGGCCGGGGAAACGTCGACCGCGTATACCTTGCGGAGAAGCGGCGCGGCGTTCAAAGCGAAAGCGCCGGTGCCGCAGCCGATATCCACCACGCTGTGCTCGGACGTCAATCCCAGCGCGTGCACCACGGCTTCGGCTTCCTGGCGGTAATCCCGGAAACTCTGGTGGCGCCGATCGTACACGGCCGCCTGGGCCGGATCGGAATAATCGCCCCCCGCCGGACTCGTCTGATCGTGGAACCAGGCCGGCGGTTTCATCGATTCTCCTTTTCGAAAGCGAGCTGATCTTCCGATTCGCCGGTTTCGGCGGAAACGGATCGAGGCGGGCGCCTCCTCCGCCGCCGCGGAGGGAAACGGTTTTCCACGCATGACGCGGGGCGGCTTACTTCTGGCTGTCCATGGCGCGCAGATAGCGGATGGATTGCACGAGGGCCAGGGTGAACGCGGCGGCGAAAACTCCAAGGCATCCGAACGCGTACAGGCCGAGGGGAATTCCGGGGAGCAGCGCCAGGCCGATCGAACCCAGGATGGAACAACAGCCGACCAAGGCCATCCACTTACCCGCATACGCGTTCACCGGGTACCAAAGCTCCGGATCCTCCATCGTCCAGCGGACCCGGAATCCATAGAAGGCGTTCGGCGGAATCCGGCGCAGGATCAAGGGGAGGGAAAGCGCGATCAACAGCGCCCCTCCGATAATGTAGATCGCCTTGAGGATGGCCATGAGTCCTCCCGCGGCCCGCGCGGACAATCCCCCGGCGGAGTTCCGCACGGCCGATCATCCCAGCGAGAATATCCTGCGCGGTTATTCTATCAAAAACCGCGGTTCGCTTCCGCCGGGATTGTGCGCGCACCGGAATTCCCCGGCGAAGCCGGATCCGCGGCCGGCGGCGGACGAAGGCCGGCCGCCCCGGCCGAAGACGGTCCCCGCGTCCGGCATATAGGCAGAATCCGCAAGAAGCGTTAAACTTGATCCATCCCACCTCGCAGAAGGAAAGAATTCATGGGCGGTTTTTTCGGCGTCGTCTCCAAAGAAGATTGCGTGAACGACCTGTTCTACGGGACCGATTACCACTCGCATTTGGGGACCAGCCGCGGCGGCATGGTGGTGCTCGGCAAGCGCGGGTTCGAGCGCGCCATTCACAACATCGAGAACACCCAGTTCCGGTCAAAGTTCGAGGACGACCTGCGAAAAATGGACGGCAACCTGGGCATCGGATGCATCAGCGACACCGAAGCCCAGCCGCTGATCATCCGCTCGCACCTCGGCCACTACGCGCTGACCACCGTCGGCCGGATCAACAACATCGAGCCGATCGCCAAGCAGGCTTTCACCGACCACACCGGGCATTTCCTGGAGATGAGCGGCAGCGAGCTCAATCCCACCGAATTGGTGGCCTCGCTGATCGACCAAGGCGCCTCGTTCGCCGAAGGAATCCGGCGGGCGCAGTCGATCATCGACGGTTCGTGCTCGCTGCTCCTGCTCGCGTCCGAGGGAGTCTACGCCGCCCGCGACCGGTTCGGCCGGACTCCGGTCATCATCGGGGAAAAGGAGGGTGCGTATTGCGCCACCATGGAAAGCTGCGCCCTCGCCAATTTGGATTTCCGCTTGCACTACGAACTCGGTCCGGGCGAAGTCGTGCTCCTCACCCCGGACGGGATGCAGAAGCTCATCCCCGCGGGCGACGGCCTGCGCATCTGCGCGTTCCTGTGGGTGTACTACGGCTACCCGGCTTCCTCCTACGAGGGGGTGAACGTCGAGGTGATGCGCAACCGCAGCGGTGCGATCCTCGCCCGCCGCGACAGCGTCGAGGTGGATTTGGTGGCCGGCGTGCCCGATTCGGGGATCGGCCACGCGATCGGATACGCCAACCAAGCCCGCATCCCCTACAGCCGCCCGTTCGTCAAATACACCCCCACTTGGCCGCGCAGTTTCATGCCCCAGGACCAGCACATCCGGAATCTCGTGGCGCGGATGAAGCTGATCCCGGTGTTCGACCTGATCCAGGGGAAGCGCCTGCTGTTGTGCGAGGATTCGATCGTCCGCGGCACCCAGCTGCGCGAGACGATCGACCGCCTGTACGACTACGGAGCAAAAGAGGTGCACATGCGTCCGGCCTGCCCGCCGCTCATCTTCGGCTGCCGCTTTCTGAATTTTTCGCGCTCGCGCTCGGATTTCGACCTCGCCGGCCGCCAGGCGATCCGCGAACTGGCGGGCCAGGAGGAACCCAATCTCGCGGAATACGCGGTCCCGGATTCCCCCCAACAGCGGGCGATGGTCGACCGCATCCGCACCCGCTTGAACCTGACCAGCCTGCGCTACCAAACCCTCAACGACATGGTGGAAGCGATCGGATTGCCGAAGGAGAAAGTCTGCACCTACTGCTGGGACGCCGCGGGGTAACCGTTCCTTCAACGGCGGATGGACCTGGAAGGAAGGGGGGCTACCCGAACGGAGTCCTCCCGCGTGTCCGGATCGCCATGCCCGCACCTACCCTCGGTAAGTTCTCCACCGGGGGCGAACTTGGGCGGAACGCATCGAATCATAGAAAAACACCGGACTCCCAGCTTCGACCACTTCCGCTTCGCGAGGACGGTCGCCGGAGCGGCGAATAAAATCAGGAACGCAGGCATCGCTTTTTTCATGGAAATGGACAGCCTGAGCAGTGCCGGTTGTTCTATGGAAGTGAACGGTCTTGGCAGGTGCTCCGGTTATTCCTCAATTCCTCCAACCGCAGAAAATTTTCGTACGGCCTGATGAAACAGAGGTAATCCTCCTCGGGGATGCCCTCCCCGCGTTTCTTTTCCAATTCCGCGCGGTCGACAATTCTCCCCCTCAGCTTTTCACAAATGTATTCCCCGCACTCGGCGCAATGCTCCAACCCCTTTTGCAGGACGCACGGCCGGACCGGACATTCCGCATCGATCAGGACGGGAGTATCCGTCCGACAGCCTTCGCAATCGATCTTTTCCGCCGGGATCCGGAAGCCGAAATACTTGCGCCACCCGTCGCTCATTTTTTCCGGTTCGGGGGGCGGCATTCGACGTTCGGACGAAAGGCCAGGCACAGATCGCAACGATATCCGCAGCGCGCCAAAATCGGTTCCATCCGTCCGCTCCCCGGTTTCCGTTTCGCCGCGGCGTTCCCGAAACCGCCAATCCCGCCCAAGACATCGGGAGACCTCCCTTCCTGCCGGAAGGCGGTCTCCCGAAAGATTTCTCCCGCTTTTACAGGAGTCGTTTACCGACTCTTCCGTTTTTCCTTCTTTGCCTTCTTGCGGATATCCGCGCCGTGGGCCCGCTTGTAGGTCTGGATGTCCTTGAAGCGGCCCTTTTTATCGCGGACGGCGTAGAGTTTCGTCCCCTTGGAACTGCGGTGAGTCGTCCGTTTGGTTCCGGTGGTTTTCTTCTTCGCGCGTTTTACGGGTTTCTTTGCCATGACTGCTCCTTTCATGTTTGTTTCCTGTTCCATCCCGGAGGCTTCCCGTGCGGGCGGATCCTCCGATGCTGTCCGCCGCCGGTCGCCGACTGCATCTCCATTATATAGGATTCGCGCAAGCGCGTGCGCGCCTCCGTCTCCACGGAAGCCTCTATGCGGGCTTGCCACGGAGTTGGCGCCGGCATCGCCGGGACGGTGCTCGCCCGGAAATCTCCGGCCGTACTCCACAGCCGGCCCGAACGACAGCGCGAAGCGGATCCGCTTAACCGCGGCGGTGCTGCAGCAGCCAAGCGTAAAAATCATCGTCGAGATAGGTCCTTGTCCACACATCGTGATCGCAGCCTTCCAGCACCGTGAACTTCACGTCCGCCCCCGCCCGGACCAGGGCCTCGACCGCGCGTTGCGCCATACCGAGAGGGACCGCGGCATCTTCCGCTCCATGGATCACCCAAAAGGGCAGATCGCGCGCGGCCGCCAGACCCTCCGGGGCATACAGGTAAGCCGCCAGCGGCGCGACCGCGGCGAAAGCCTCCGGCCGATGGCGGGCGAACCGGTAAGCCGCCTCCCCGCCCATGCTGATCCCGGTGAGGTAGATTCGGCGGCGGTCCACCCGGTAATCCGCCAGCACCTGCTCCAGCGCTCCGTCGAGATAGGGTTCGGGGAAGGATGCATAGTCCGCGGAATCCCCCAAGAGCGGAGCGGCGATGATGAACGGGAGCGGCCCCTTTTCCCGGATCATCATCAGCGGGCTGGCTTTCGCCAAGCGGAAGGGATTGTCCCCGCGGTCCCCGGACCCGTGCAGAAAAAATATCAACGGCCAGGTTTTCTCCGGCCGCTCCTCATACCCTTCGGGGAGGTAGACCAGGAAGCCCTTTCCATAGTAGCGGGAAAGCCAATCGTCGCGGTAGAATTCGGCGCGGATGCGCTTCTCCGCCAGATGCGCGGTATAATCCCGAAACACGCGGAACGCACGCCCGCGCCCGAGCTCGACCGGCCCCCAAACCTCTCCGGAAGATGTTCTTGTCCGCCATCCTTCGAGCAGGCCGCTCAGCGGGTCGAGTGCGAACCGCCAGACGAACTCCGCGCCCCCTTCCTCAAATCTCCATTCGACGGCGGCGGGATCCCCCGGCACAAACCGGAACTCGATTTCCATAACCTGGGACGGATATTGGAGGTCGGTTCCGGCCCACCAGTAGGCGCTTCCCCCGTGCGGCGAAATGCTGCGGATCGCAAGCACGTATTTCCAATCCCGTTTTACCGGCGGACCGTAGCCGTAACCTTCCCAGCGTCCGAGAAAGGCTCCGCCCCCGGCTTGCGCATCCGGAGCCTGGGAATGCGCTACATTGCCGAATATCAGATACTCCCGCCCCGCCGGATCCGCGGGGGAATGCACGGCGTCGAAATCCCCGGGGTCGAAATTTTTCATCCCGGTTTGTTCGAGCGAAAGCGCCGGCGCCGGGACTCTTCGGAAGAGGACACTGAGGAAGGGTATCAGCAGGAGCGCCGCAAGGACCGGGATTCCGATCCGCAGTCGCCGGTTGCGCCGCAAGGCGGATTCCTGCGGAGAGGATTTCATCCCGTCTCCGCGCAGCGGAATCCCTGGCCGCTGCTCCGGTTGCCCTTGAGGTAGCGGTACCGGACCGCGGTGCGGAGGTATCCGGCGGGGCGGGTCCAAGAACCTCCGCGTAGGATCACATACTCGCCCGTTTCCAGCCCGGACGGGTTCTCGTCCGGCGAATGGGCGTAGTAATCCTCGCCGTAGAAATCGGCCACCCGCTCCCAGACATTTCCGGCCATGTCGAGCGCGCCGTACGGACTCGCCCCCTCGGGGTAACTTCCCGCCGGCGCGGTCCAGGCGTACCCGTCGTCGGCGCCGAGGTCGGCCGAGGTCAGATACGCGTTGCGGTCGGCGAAGTTCAGCAGGCCGCCCGCCGGCAGCCGGCCGCCCCACGGATACGCGCGGCTGTCGGTTCCCCGCGCGGCCTTCTCCCATTCGGCCTCGGTCGGCAGGCGCCGCCCGGCTCAGGCGCAATAGGCCTCGGCGTCGTAATGGCTCACCTGCACCACCGGATGGCCGTCGAGTCCGAGGATGTCCGTCCCCGGGCCGCGCGGGCGGCGCCATTCCGCTCCGGCGGTCATCCGCCAATCGCGCGAGAGCGGATTGAGGGTGATTCCGCCGCCCAGCGTCTCGGCGGTGGTCACGTAGCCGGTCGCCGCGACGAACTGCGCGAACATCGCGTTGGTCACCTCGGTCCGGTCGATCCAGTACGCGTCCAGCCGCACCGTGTGCTGCGGCAGTTCGTTTTCAAACCACGACCGCGAGCATCCGGGGCACTCCGCCAAAACCCGGTCAAGGTCCTCCTCCGTCGATCCCATCCGGAAGGCGCCCGCCGGGACGTACATCTGGCGCATCCCGTCCCGGGGAGAGCGGCGGGAGACGGGCACGGTTGCCGGCGCGGGCAAATCTCCGAAATCCGCGGGCGAGCAGGCGCAAAGGACTGATGCGAATAGAAGGAAATAAAAAACGGCGGGAGGAACCGCCCCGCCGGGACGCGGCGGAAGCCACGGCCTCGTCCGGCCTCGTTTCGTAGACTCAAACCGCCCTCCTTGAACCCTCGTGCTGCGTTCGACACGGCGTTCAGTTCCAGGCAATCTCCCCCCGATTGATCACCCCGGGGTCGTTCATCAGCTCGGCGGCGAACAGGTTGTCGACCAGCGACATCTTGAAGCCCGGCCAGCTGTTCCAGGAAATCCAATACGCGATCCGCGGATAATCCTCCCTCAGCCTTTGGATGATCAGGCGGTTGTCGTGTCCTCCGTCGGCCGCGCCGAACCCCCAGCCGTATTCGGCAACTCCGACGGGTTTGCCGTAGGCCAGGAAATCCGCATACCCCAAAACCGTCAGACGGTCGTCGTAGCTGGTGCCGGCGACGACGTCCACGAAGTCGCCGCCCGGATAGGGAAACGCGGACCAGGCCTGGTTGCCCATCGGCGAGAAGACCCACAACAGATTGTCGAGCCCTTTTTCGCAGGTGAAATATCGGAAGAGGTCGCGCCACAGGCGGATGTATCCCTCGTGCGAGTCCTGCAGGCGGCCTTTCGGCTTCGCCCACCAGAATTGATCCCCGTTCATCTCCTGCATCGGCCGCCACAAGACCACCACGCCCGCTTCCCGCAGTTCCGCCAGCGCCCGCGCGATCCGGTCCAGCGAAGACGTCCAGTATTCCCGCAAGCCGCCGCCGGGCAGCAGCTCCGCCAGATCCGCGCCGGGGAATTGGGTTTGGATGCCCGCCCCCCACGGATTGACCGGACTCCAGGAAACGGCCGCCAGGCCCCCGGCGCGCCAATGCGAGATCAGCACCGCGTTCGCGGCGCTCAACCCGGCGGAGTCGAACATCCGGGTGTATTCGTAATCGACGTGCAGGATTCCGATCCATTCCCCGGATGCGGCGTGCAAATCGCCGACGTAGTGTCGATACGCGTCCGGACCGCAGATGCCGCCTGCCTGCGGGCAATCCTGCCCCGAGATCACGCCCGGGGCGTCGCCCCAGGTGAGCTGATCAAGGTACGTCCGGACCTGCTCCGCGTCCGGGGAAAGCGCCCGGGCACACCCGGCCGCCGCAATCGTCGGTCCAGCCGGCACCGGTGCGGTTTCCGCCGCGGCAATCCCATCCCGGGATCCGCTGCAGCCGGTTGCCAGCAGGAGTACCGCGGGCAACAGCAGCCATTTCGGCCGGTCTGTGAATCCGTTGTGGATGCCCTTCGCAAAGGAAAATACGCGCGCCGGATTCCAACGGCCGGCGGCGGTCCGGCGCGGTAAGCCCGTCAACCGTACATCTCCTCGGCGTCGGCGGGCAGCGCGCGCACGTGCCGCAGATGGGCCGTGACCCGCTTGTCGTCCCCGTGCGGGTATTCGTACCCGAAGTGCTCCGCCACCGGAACGGCCGTATCGCGGAACAATTCCCCCATCGCCGACAACGCCTCCCAGATGTGGTCCACCTCGGCATCGGAATACGTCCGCAGGAATCGCCGCCACAGTCCGGGCTCGAGTGTTTGCTCGAGGTATTTTCCGTAGGCTCCCGTGTTCTTCGAGAATTCCGTCTTCACCCCCACGTGCCAGACGGCCATCTTCATCCACTGGTCCCGCAGGACGACGTCCAGAAAATACTTGGCGTAGACGATCTGCCGCCTCCACAAACCCTTGGCGACGTACGGACTGCACCACCAGAACTCGTTGCAGCAATCCCGGAACTCCCCTGCGGTCGGGGGTTTGGGAAGGTACCCGCTTTCGTCGGGGGGCGGAAACGCCGGCAGGATCCCGTCCTTGTCGAGCAGCGCCACGCTCAGGCTGTCGTGCAGGAATTCCTTCAATTGGGATTGCGGACAGATCGTCAGGTCGATCCGGTTTCCGTCGGCGAATTGGGCCAGGAAGGCGAACCATGCATCCGCGGGCGCCGGCGGATCCCGCATCTCTTCGGGGATCTGCAGGATCATGAGTTCGCCGAAGCGCCGGATCCAATCCCGGTCGCGCCGGAAGGAGGCGGCTTCGGAGACGACGTAGATCACGTCGAAATCCCGGAACGGATCCCGCGCCGCGTGCGGATTGACGCGCGACCCGTTCAGGATCACCGCGCGGATCCGTTCATCGGCTTTCGCGACGCCGAGGATCAGGTCCAGCATTTCCTTTTCGTTGCGCATCCCGGACGATCCACTCCCTCCAGAGTGTGCGGACTCCGCGCGCGGCCGCGTTGCGAAATTAACGGCGTTCCGGTGCCGGTCAGGCATCCGATTCTCCTCCAGCAGCGCCCCTTCCCCGGCGCCAACCTTCGCAAGACGGAGGCATTCGGGGAGAATCCAGAAAGGGCTCGGCGCTGGAAGCGAAAAGGCGGACCAACGCGGCGGCGCGTGATTTTTTCAAACCGACTCGAGCGCCGGATCAGGCAAAGACAGTCATCTCGAAGAACTGGAACGCGGCGTAATACGACCAGGCGCCCAGAACCTCGCCGCCCAGGGGCTGGGCGAACAATCCGGCGTTGCCCTCCGTCAGGCTGCCGTCGGCAACCTCCGCCACGGTCGTTCCGTTCACCGCGGCGGAGACGGTATCCCCCCTGCAACTCAACTCCAGGGCATTCGATTCGCGGATTTCACCGCTGGTTCCGCTGCCGAGGTTGGTCCAGGCGCCATCGACCTGTTTGTACAGCCAGTACCGGCCGTCCGTGGAGATATGAAAGGTGTAGTAATTCAACGGATCGCCGCAGCGGCATACCAATCCAAAAGCGCCGTTTTCGTTCATCCCCAGGCCTTCCGCACGCACCACCGTATCCTTCAGCAGCAAGGAGAAGGCGTGAGGCTGAAGCGAAAGCAGGACTTCGCTGTCGCTGGCGAGGTAGAATTCCATCCGGTACGCGCCGCCCTCGGCCCGGCCCATGGAATACCGTTCCGTATCCTCCTCGGCCCATCCGGCGGGAAGGTCGAAGTCGTCCTGGAAAGTCTCCTGGGTGATGAGGGGCCGGGTGGATTCCAGCGTGGCCGCGGGGGCTTGGGGAGAGACCGTCGCCGCTTCCGCCGTCGGAAGCTCCTGCGCGGCAGTCGCGGACGGCGGTCCGCCCCCCGGCGGGGTGACTTTAACAAACGGCTCCCGGGTGGGATTCCCCGCTCCGCCGCAGGCGAATCCTACCGCGCAAACCGACCCGAGAATTACAAACCGCAGACGGGAACCCGCTTGCCGCACATTTCCTTTACCCGTGGTCTGCATCGCTTCCTCCTCCGGAATCGGCCTCCGAACGATTTCGTTTCGGCCGCCGCACGATCAGCGCCAGCGGCAGCAACCCCAGGGGCGCCAAACCGCCTCCGCACGGGCTGCCTGCGGTCCCGTTGTTGCACAGGCCGGTGTCCGGATTGCATCCGGCCGCTCCGCACTCGTCCTTGCGGAAATAAGCGCAGGCGCCGTCCGCCGGATCGCAGGCCGGGTCCGAGTAGCTCACGTCGCCCTCGCAAAACGCGGGGTCGCAGGTCACGCCCTCGCACCGATTGACGGGTTCGGGCCGGTTGCATTCGCCGGTGCCCGGATTGCATCCGATGCTGCCGCAATCCTCGAAGGAGGGGTAGACGCATCCGCCGGTTTTCGGGTCGCAGGTTCCGCCCTTCCACAGGGTGTTGCCTTCGCACTTCGTCGTAGGGCAATTCACCCCCACGCACAAGGGAATCTGCATCGAGGCGCGCACCTCGACGGCTTTTTCCAGCACCTTGGTGCACAGCGCCGTGACCTGCGCCGCCGGCGCATACAGCTTCTCCTTGGGCGCGGTCACGGTGACTTCGCAGAAGAATCCCAAATACCGTTCCGGCGGGGTGTCGATGTTGTTGTCGCCGTCGCGGTTCATGTCGAAGTTGAATTGGAAGTACTGCGAATTGGTCGGCGGAATGCACCCCCCCGCCTCGCTGCAGCCGCTTCCCCATTGAAACCCTTCCGTCTCCCCGAACGGCGTTCCGTGCTGGTTTCCGGCAAAGACGTAATAGGAGACCGGATAGACGTCCCATTTGATCATCGAATAGACGCTTACATCTCCGGATTTCTCCGTGTGCGAAACGGACCATTTCCCGTTCGTCCGTTCCGTCCAGCCCAGGGCTTCCGCGGCCAGGTCCAGGACCTCGGACCCGGGCAGTTCCTCTTCTCCGGGCCGCGGGGAGGCTTCCGCCGCGCCCGGACTTGCCAGCAGAATCAGGCCGACGGCCGACAACCCGGCCAGCCAAACGGGAAAGCGGATTGGTATACGCATGGCTTTACTCCGATCCATCCGAGGGTCTAATCCACGCACAGGCTGTCTTCCTTGGGGTCCTGAAACACCGCCTCCGTTTTCACTTCCTCCACCGTCCCGTCCGTCGCCACCCGGAGATCGACGGACGAGGTGGTGTGCGGCCCGCATCCGAAGAATTGATAATGGAAGAGGTGCACCCGATAGCCGCCATCCGTCTCGGCGACGTAGGTATCCTCGACTGTTGCGGCGAGGTACCGCAATCCGCGGTCGAAGCGCAATCCGTATTGGGCGGAATAGGGGCCGTGCGCCAGCGCGTAGGCCAGCGCTTCATTGGCCGAATCGACCGGGGCGAACGCCGCCGCGAAATCCTCCCGGGTGGCGAGCAGTTGGAATTCCCCGTCCCGGAAAACGACAAACCGCACGTAGGTCTGCGAGATCCCTCCGGTTTGATACAGGAACCCCTCTTCCTCAACTTGCATGACTCGTTCGAAATCTTCTCCGGAATGGCGGTACGAATCGAAAAGGCAATAGGCGATGGGAAGGGCAGGGTCCAATCCGCCGAAGAGGCCGTCGGGCCGTTCGATGCGGTCGCAATCGAAGGCCGCCAGCGGACTCCCGGGAAAGCAGAGCATCAATCCGTTTTCATCCGGCGGACAGCCCGCATCGGCGAAGGCGCTGAAATCCGAGGATAATTCCGGCCGGGGATGTTGGAGGAAGGTCGGCCGGGCCGTGCATCCGGCGCAGAGAAGCGCGAGGAAGCTCAAAGCCGCAATCCAGCCGTTCTTCCTGCCCATGTTCCTCCTCTGGAATCATTGGATTCCGGCGGACACATTAATGCAAGGGGACCGCGCGCTTGCGGGTTTCCGTCGAGCACGCGATCCCGAATTATTTACTGCCGGAAAAATCTCCCACACGGCCCCGTGGCTCATTATATAGCAGGCGCGGATTGCCACGGTACGGGGAAACGCAGAATATACGCCGAATTAACCCCGCCGGCGAGGCTTGCGTCGGGGGCCGCCGCAATGCGGGGGACCGCCCGCGGATTCGGCTAGGCGAGCGGCTCGGCCATCGTCCGCATCTGCACTTCGATGATCCGCGCGTTCGGCGACTGCGTGCAAGCCAGCAGGACGGCTCCCGCCACGTCCTCGGGTTCGAGCATTCCCGATTTGGCGACCCCCTCCTCCGTCCGCCCCTTGCCGATAGCGAACTCGGTCTTAACCCCGCCCGGGCAGATCACGCCCACCCGGATTCCGTGCGGCCGCAGTTCCTTGTCGATTCCCTGGGCGAAACCCACCTGGGCGAACTTGGTGGCGCAATAGGCCGCTTCGCCCGCGAAACCGTAGATCCCGGCCATCGAGGAGATCATCAGGATCGTGCCGGCCTTTTGGGCGATCATCACCGGCGCGGCCTGGCGGGTGAAGAGGAAGGTCGTGCGCATGTTGCTGTCCATCATTTCATCGTACTCTTCGGCGCTGGTATCAACCAGGTTCTTGTAATTGCCCACCCCGGCGTTGTTGATCAGAATGTCGAGCCGGCCGAACGCCTGCACCGCGGCGTCGACCGCCCGGCGGGCGGTTTCCTCCTGGCGGGCGTCGCCGGCGACGATTCCAGCCCTCGCTCCCGCCAGAGCAACTTCGGCGGCGAGCGCTTCGAGGCGTTCCAGGCGCCGCGCGGTGAGAAGTATATCCGCGCCCTCCGCGGCCAGCGCCCGGACGCAGGCTGCGCCGATCCCGGAGCTGGCGCCGGTGACGAGCACTGATTTTCCCTTCAATCGACCGGTCATGGATTCCTCCTTCTGTGAATGCGGCGGCGCGTCCGCCGCGCGCCTACCACAGATTGAAATTGTGGTCGAACTTGCCGATCCCGCGGATTTCGATCGTTTCCCCGCGCCGCCAGGCGGCGCCCTCGACGGCGCACAGGAGTTCATAATAATCGATATCGATGCTGGGAACGAGCGGCGGCAGACGCATTACGGAATGGTGGACATGCAGCGGGCGGACCGTCAGTTCGAGATCCGGCGAGCGGATCTGCCAGGGACGGACGATCTCGCCGGGTGTGAAAGAAAATTGGGCCGGCGAGGCCAGGTATTGCCAGCCGTCCGCAAGCCAGAGGCAGGTGTAATGGTGCGGGATCCCCGTGTCGTACAGGCAATCCATCACCACCCCGGCCGAATCCGGAGTCCAGAAGTGAAGCCAATTGGCCGCCGAATGGCGCGGTTGAACCCCCCAGGGATGCTCGAAGTATCCGTATCCCTGGAAGGGAAATTCGCAGCCTTCCAGCGCGATCCTCCCCTCGGCCGCGTTCAGGGGAAACTGCAGGATGCGGTAGTCGACCGAGCGCGCGAGCAAGCGGTTGGCGTGCGGGGGAGTGCGCGCTTGTTGTCGGCATTCGATCCGCAGGCGGGGCGTGCGCACGTCGATCTCCCATCCGTCCTCGGCCCGCCCGCGGAATGCAACCCTTCCCCAACCGCCCCGCGCTTCCACGTCAACGGAAGCGCCCGCCGCCGCCCGGAGGGAGCCCAGGTGCTGTTCCTCCCAGCGCTCCCCGCTCTCGTAATTGACCGTCAGCAGTGAGACGCAACTGCTGGGAAAACTCTCCAGGGCCAGGACCACAAAATACAGCCTGCGGATCTCATCCAGCCCCTCGAACGACCACCATTGTTTCCGCCGCGGTGCCGAAAGCAAACCGTGGCGGCGAAAATCAATCCGCTCCCTTCCTTCTCCGATCATTTTCGGCGCCCCATTTTCCGGCGGCGGGCCGCGGCGCTTCAAGGATGCCGCGATACGGCGCATCACATCCAATCGATTTTACACTGATCGCCTCGGTCGATACCCTCCGGCCGGGTGCCGGCGCGGCGTGGAACAGCCTCCTCGGGAAGCGAAGCGGCCCCAAGTCCGGCCGCGCCGCCATCCTCCGCAAAGCATCTCCGGATCGTCCGCAACGCTGCGGCATCATTTTGATTTCGTATCCGCTCGTTCTTCCGACGAGTCACTGTCCTATCCTCCTAATTCCCACGGGGCTTTTAACAGATTGAATCGTATTTACTCAGCCTGATGCAAGTATTGGAAAAATCGCTTAAAAACCGCCCAATTATTCCCCCCTCATCCCATCCTCCCGTCACTGTCCCGCGCAGAACGCGGGACAGTGACGGGATCCATTCTCCCAGCCCATCGCTTAAGCCGAAGGGCTGTGATCAAATGCATATATTCATCCGCAGACATGAGGCTGGGAAGCCGGTCCCGGCGCAATTCCGGGAAAGGTGCCCGAAGGGCGGATGAGGGGGAGGCTGAGTAGTAACATTGAATCAATGACTCCACTGCAAAAAGGTTGATCGAAAAACGAATCCCGGCCGAGTCCAAGGTGTTCTATTCCATGAACGAACCCCACCTC
>JAFGKK010000001.1 GCA_016928575.1 Anaerolineales bacterium | reverse complement strand
GGCTACGGGCCGCAGCTCTCCGCGCTCAAGGCCGGGGCGCACCTCGTCATCGGCACCCCTGGAAGGATCCTCGACCACCTCCTGCGCCGCTCGCTCGTCCTGGAAAACCTGGATTACCTGATCTTCGACGAGGCGGACCGGATGCTCTCGATGGGCTTCTACCCGGACATGCGCCGGGTGCAATCCTACCTGCCTCCCGAGCGGGTCAGCGGCTTCATGTTCTCGGCCACCTTCCCGCCCCAAGTGATCCGCCTGGCCGAGCAGTTCCTATATAAGCCCGGCTTCCTCAACCTCTCCAGCGACCACATCCACGTCACCGAGGTCGAGCACGCCTACTACGTCGTCGACGGGATGGACAAGGACCGCTCGCTGGTGCGGATCATCGAAACCGAGAACCCGATCTCGGCGCTGATCTTCTGCAACACCAAGCAGCGGGTGGAATACGTCACCGTCGTCCTGCAGCGCTTCGGCTACGACGCCGACGACCTCTCCTCCGACCTCTCGCAGCCCGAGCGCGAGCGGGTGATGGAACGAGTGCGCAAGGGGGCGCTGCGCTTCCTGGTGGCCACCGACGTGGCCGCGCGCGGGATCGACCTGCCCGAGCTTTCGCACGTCTTCCAGTACGAGCCGCCCGAGGATCCCGAAGCCTACATCCACCGCGCCGGGCGCACGGGCCGGGCCGGGGGCGGCGGGACCGCCATCTCGCTGGTCAACCGCGCGGAACTCGGCGACCTGGAGCGGATCGGCAAGCGCTACGCCATCCAGCTCCAGCAGCGCCCGGTCCCGGAAGACGCAGACGTCGAGCGGGTGGTCTCCGAGCGGATCATCACCCTGCTCGAGGCGCGCCTGCGGAGCCGCGACCGGTTGCAGACCGAGCGCATGCAGCGCTTCCTGCCGCTGGCGCGCTCGCTGGGCGAGAGCGAGGAGCCGGACCTGCTGGCGATGCTGCTGGACGATTTCTACCAGACGACTTTTCACGCGCCGCTCGTCCCGCCATTGGAGGAATCGGCGGCTCCCGCCGAGCGCGCCGCCGGCAGGGGCGGCGGATCGTCCCGCCGCTCACCCCCGCGCAAAGGGGGTGGTTCCAGCCGGGGCCGACGCGGAGGCCGCTCCTCCCCGAGAAAACGATGAATACCGACCCTAAGGGTTGCCTCGCCGCAGGAACCCTTGGGGTCCCGTTTACCTGTCGCACTCTTCGCCCTTTAGATATCCACAGTAATTGGAACCCACGCGCAGGACCTGTACGGGCCACGGTTCGCCCCGCTACCGGTTATGAGGCACTCTTCATCTATGATGGGGCTGGGAGAAGGCGTCCGGACCGGTCCCAGATCGCATCTGCCCCTGCCCGCCTCCACCCGGCGGCGGGGCGCAGGGATTCGGGGCGGACGAAGCGGCCGCACCATCGGCCTTGTTCCGCAGCCCATGAAAACTCGGATTCCCGTCGCCGCTTAACCGAGTTCCCCATCCCAGGCCTGGGTGCCTTCGCCGCGCATAGAACCAAGCGCAGATCAGCGCCGCCGCGATGAGGCCGATGGCGGTCAACCCTCCCTCGATCTCCGCTCCCCGCCCCAGGAATACTTCCGGCCCGGTCTCGCGGATTCGCAGCAGGGAGAAGGGATCCGCCCGCCCGCTCATCCCCAGCCCGAACACCTTGGATTGCGCCCAGTTCCACGCCCCGTGAAAACCGATCACGAACCACAGCGATCCGCTCCCCAGGCGCGTCAGGCAGAAAAACGCGCCGATCAGGGACACCCCAAGGAAGTATCCCCAGCCCGCGTTCCCGTGAAGGAGCGCGAAGAGGCAACCGGCGGCGGGCACGGCGAACCAAAGGGGGAATTCCTCGCCGAGGTTCTGGAAGAGGTACCCGCGGAAGGCGGTTTCTTCGGTCATCCCGACCGCGAGGGAAACCAACGCCGCGCCGGCAAGTTTATCCAGCGCGGTTGCCCACCCCGCTTCCGCGGATCCGAAGCCTTCGATCCGCATCCAGCCGAACGAGCATTCGACGGCGAAGAGCAATGCGATCAGCGCGCAGCCGGCGGTCCAGCCGAGGAGCAGGAGCGGTAAGCCGCGGTCGACCCGAGTCAGCCCGATCCCGCGCCACGGCCGCCGGTCCAGGAGCCGCCGCGCCAGCGCGGTGGCGGCCAACATCCCGCCCGCCGCCGCGGCGAGATACAACGCCCCCTTGGCGGTCTCTGAGAAGAGCGGATTCTCGTCGGCGCGCAGGAGTGCGGATTGCGAGAGGCCGGCGACGATCAGGAAGAAAAACAAGCCGGCCGCGATCCTCCAAAACAACCCGATCCTTCCCTCTGGGGTGATGAAAAAAACGCTCCACAGCCCCCGGCTCAGGCGGTTCCATGTCCCATCCATTCGCTGTTCCTCCAAAGGATACTTCCGGCCGCCGCGCGAACGGTTTCGGCCGGGATGAAGGCGTATTAAATAGTCGTTTGGGAGTGCGTTTTCCTTCGCGGGATTTCCGGAGGAGATCGGCGGGGCGGAGGGTGGAGCACCTGACAGGTGGTCACCTGACAGGTTGCCACCTGTCAGGTGGCGCGCTCCGGGTTCTTTGCGGTGAAGGTCCGCGGACTTACTCAGATTCCACCACGGGCGGGTAATTATCGGTGCGGGTGAAAAATTAGGGTGGGGTGGGGATCGTGAACCGCGATCCCCACCCCACCCTACTGCTGCTTTCGGGCACCTGTCCCGGCGCCGAACGAAGGGCCGGGATGTTGAACAGAGCCGCTGGCGACGATTCGATTCACGCAGCCCCGATGGATTTCCGCATCACGTGGGCGCCCCTATTCTCCGCAGGCCAATCGCCATGCGCGCCCGTCGCGCGCCAGCAACTGGTCCGCCGCCGCGGGCCCCCAACTCCCGCGCGGATAAACCTCCAGCGGCGGCCCCTCCCCGCGCCCCCACGCCGCGAGGACCGGATCCGTCAGCTTCCAACTCAGCTCGATCCCGTCGCTGCGCGCAAACAACGAAGCGTCGCCCTTCAACGCGTCGAGCAGCAGGCGTTCGTAAGCGTCCGGCAGCGCCCCGTCGAAGGAATCCCGGTAGTGAAAATGCAGGTCCACCGCGCGGATGTCTTTTCCCGAATCCGGAACCTTGGCGTTCCAGCGCAGATGGATCCCCTCGTCGGGCTGGATCAGCAGCCAAAGGATGTTGGGCGAGCATTCGCCGCAGCCTTCGAGCCGGAACACCTTCAACGGGGTGGGGCGGAAGACGACCGCGATCTCGGTCCGCTTTTCACGCAGCGCCTTGCCCGAGCGCAGGTAGAACGGTGCGCCGCGCCAACGCCGGTTGTCAATCCACAGCTTCCAGGCCGCGAAGGTCTCGGTCTGCGAGCCGGGCGCCACGCCCTCCGCCGAACAGAACCCCCCGTATTGCCCGCGGACCGTGTCCGCCGGCGGGATCGGCCGCACCGCGCGCAGGACCCGCGCCTTTTCGTCGCGGATGGCGTCCGCCGCAAAGGATTTGGGCGGCTCCATCGCCGTGAGCGAAAGCAGCTGGAAGAGATGGTTCTGGAACATGTCGCGCACCGCGCCCGCCTTGTCGTAGTAGGGCGCGCGGCGCCCCACGTCCACGTCCTCGGCGGCGGTGATCTGCACGCAATCGACGAATCGCCCGTTCCACACCGGCTCGAAGATCGAGTTGGCGAAGCGGAAGAAGAGGATGTTCTGGGCGGTCTCCTTGCCCAGGTAATGATCCATCCGGTAGACCTGCTCTTCGTGAAAATGCGCGTGGACCGCGCGGTTGAGCGCCCGCGCCGAAGCCAGGTCCCGGCCGAACGGCTTCTCCACCACCAGCCGCCGCCACCCGCCCCGCGCTTCGGCCGAGCCCGCCCGCCCGAGCCGTTCGACGATCCGTGGGAAAGAATCCGGCCCCGTCGCCAGGTAGTAGAGGCGGTCGCCCGATCCGCCCTCCCCCGCTCGCAGATGCTCCTCCAGCGCGGAATACGATTCGGGCGAATCCAGCTCGCCGCGGAAATAAAACACTTGCCGGAGGAACTCATCCCAGCGCGCCGGATCCGCAGCGGCGGGGGAATTCCCGTCCGCGCCCGCGCTCAGCCGCCGGCGGAAATCTTCGTCGGTGAGCGGGCGGCGACCGAAGCCGACCACCCGCGGGCAAGCCGGCAGCCTGCCCTTGGCGAAGTTGGCGAACAGCGCCGGGATCAGCTTCCTGGCGGTCAGGTCGCCGGTGGCGCCGAAGATCACCAGCGTCACCGGCCGGCAGGTATCGGGCATGGGCAACTCCCAGGCGCGGCGGGTGTCGCGTTTTTCCGCCGCGCGGCAACGGATATTGTACAGGATCCGGGAGAGGTTTTTGCATGCCGGGAATCCCGCCCTGTTTCTGCGCCGGGGCTGGGAAAAAGCGCCTGGAAGCTGTTGGGAGAGGACTCCATGCAGTCGGATGTGCGTCATGTCCGCGCCCGCCCTCGCCAACACCCTCGCTATGATCTGCGTCGGGGGATGCGGCGCCGGTTTTCGCTGGATTCCGGGTCCGTCTCCGGCCGGATTCCCGCCGAGGCCGTCTCGCTTCCTCCCCTTCGCAAAGGCAGGGGCAGGAATCCCGCCGCGCGAATCCCATCTCCCGGCACCCATCCCGAGCGCAGGGAGGGATCATCCGGGGGAGGGTCAGGGTAAGGGTTGGGGACGGGCGGTTCAGAAGTCGGGATCAATTCATGGAATAATGTCCCGAACGGCCGCCATCGTCCGTTATTTCCTATGGGATCCGCATCCCATCGGAAAGGGAGCTAATGTTAATGGAAGAGCGGGAGGCGAACCGGGAAATCCGCGGGAAGGGGGAATCCGCCGCACCGGCGCGCGCGCCGGCCGTGGAATCCTTCGACGCGCTCTACGGCCGCTGGCTCCAACCCGTCTACCGCTACATCCTCAGCCGGGTGCGCAGCGCTCCCGAGGCGGAGGACCTTGCCTCGCAGACTTTCCTGACGGCGTTCGAAGCCTACCCGCGCTACCGGGAAGAGGGGCGCGCGGCCGCCTGGCTGTTCACCATCGCCCGCAACAAGGTCCTGGATGCCGCCCGCCGCAAATCCCCCGCCCCGCTCCCCGAGGACGAAAACGATGCGCTCTACGCCGACGAAACGGGAGGCTGGGACGAGGAGTTCATCCTTTCCCTGCGGATCCGGATCGAATCGCTTTCCGCGGAGGATCAGGAACTGATCCGCCTGCGCTACGTCGCGGATCTTTCCTTCGCGGAGATGGCCGCCGTCGTGGGCAAGCGCGAGGAGGCTGTGAAGAAAGCCCTCTACCGCATCGTCGAGCGTCTGAAAAAGGACCTGGAGGACCGCCATGATTGAACGGAATATGGACCTCCGCTGGGAAGATGCGATCCGCGCCGCGGTGCGGGTGCGGGATGCCGATCCGGCATTTGCCGCCCGCCTGCGGAGCGAACTGGCACATAAAGCAATAGCCGCGCGCCCCGCCCGCCCCCTCCGCGCGCTCCGGCCTGCGTGGACCTTAGCCGCGCTCCTGCTCGCGCTGGCGGCCGCCCTGCTCCTGCTGATCGGCCCCGAGAAGGTCGTCGCCGCCCTGCAAAGCCTGCTCGGATACGTCCCCGGCGTTGGATTCGTGCGCATGGATCAGTCATTCCGGATCCTGGAGCATACGGTCCGCGAGGAACGGGACGGCGCTTCGCTGTACGTTCTCCAGGTGCTGGCCGACGAGGGACGGACGGTCGTGGTGTATGAAGTGGATTGTCCCGGGCCCGAATCGCAATGGCTTAAGACCGGCACCTATTGCACCGGCGCCCCCGCTTTGGAGCTCCCCGGCGGCGGAATCCTCTGGGCGGATCTGCGCGCCGGCCGCTCCGACCTTACATATTACCGCGAGCGCGCGGAGTTCCCCGCCGTTCCGCCGGGCACGGCCGAAATAGTGCTCCGGCTTCCCTTCCGCGCTTCGCCCGAATCCCCTTATGAATCGTGGGACGTGACGATGACACTGAGGCCCGCCGGCGGGGAGGCCACCGTCTATCCCGTGCTGGAGACGACGTCGGCCGCCGCGTCGCCCGGATTCGTGGATTCGGATTTGCTCCGGGAAGGATTGACGCTCGCGCTCGAACGGATCGTCGTGATGCCCGAAGAATACTACCTGCAGGGCAGCCTGGCATGGGATCCCGCGCGCTTTACCTACGCAGAGGCGGATTTCGCGCGGATGGAAATCCAAGATAACGCCGGCAGATTGTGCCCGCTGGAATTCGCCGCGCCGGATCCGGACGCGCCAGCGGAGAATCGCTTGGTTTGGGCCGTGCGCTTCAACCCGCAAGGGCACGCGGGCCCCTACCTGCTGCGTATCCATTCGATCGACGCCGCGCGCCCCGCCGGCGCGTCGATCGCCGTGGATTTCGGCCCCGCGCCGAAAGCCGGGCGGACTTTCTGGCTCGGCATACCTCTGCGAGCGGCGGGATACGACCTGCGGGTGACCTCGGCCCGGTTCGCCGACGCGGACGGTTCGATCGCGGTTGTCTTCACCTTCCGCGGTCCAGAGGATCTCGTCGGCGCAAGCTGGACCGACGCCGATCAGTCCGTCCTTCCCTATAAGGGCGGCGGCTTGATCCGTCCGGGTGAGTTTGAAAGCGGCGCCGTGTACCCGTCTCCTCCCTCCGGACGGCGCACGATCCGCGTCGAAACGCTGACGGTGCGCTACAAGGGAAGCTGGATCATTCCTTTCGACGTAGTTTTCTGACGGAATGCTGTACATAAGTAGCGCACTGACGGCGGTTGCGTCCATTCCGGATTGCTTTTGGGCTTTTTTACAGAAGATTGGAGGGCGCTTGGAGGTAATTCCTTGCAGTCAGTTGTTCGTCATTCCCGCGCGGTTTCAGCGGGAATCGAGGGTTTCTGCGGCCGGATGACCGCCAAGAACATACTCGATGCACGAGGGCAAGCGCGGGCGCCTGTCTCGAACATAGTCCGCGTTGATAATCCTCAACGGAGGTAAATCTCCGTTCGGATACCCATTAATCCTTTGCAAGCGCGGGGCAACCTCATAGATCTTCCGGGGTGGTCTCCACCGCTATCGACAACTTTTTTCGTCCTTCCGGGAAAGCCGGCTGTCTTCGCCGGAAAAAATCACAGGAAAATGGATTGGAGGTTTAGTAAATGAAAGCACGAAAAAATTGGATTACCGCCGCGGGCTTCGCGGCGCTGGTTTTCCTCTCCGGTTGTTCCGCGGGCGCCGTTCCGGCGGTGGAAACGGTGATTGCTCCGCTCCCGCTCGCATCGACCGTCACCTCCCCCGCGCCGACCGCCGAACCGACGCCGGCGCCGCCGGCCGTCCGCTCGATCGCGGCCGGCTGGGGGTTCACCCTCGCCCTCACCGATGCGGGCAACGTGAAATGCTGGGGCGCGGGTTCGGTGTGCGACGGGAGCACGGTGAATAAGAGCACTCCGGTGGACGTAGCGGGCCTCGCCGGCATCGCCGCGATCGCCGCCGGCGGCGGACACGCCTGTGCGCTGACCGATGCGGGCGGCGTGAAATGCTGGGGCCTCAACAACTTCGGTCAGCTGGGAAACTACACCCGCGAAGCCAGCACCGATCCCGTGGACGTGGCCGGTCTTTCCGGCGGCGTCGCCGCAATCTCCGCCGGCGGAGGCCACACTTGCGCGCTGACGCAAACCGGGGGCGTGAAGTGCTGGGGTCAGAATGATTTCGGCCAGCTCGGCGACGGGACCCAGAACCTCAGCCGGGTTCCGGTGGACGTACTCGGGTTGAACGGCGGCGTGCGCGCGATCGCATCCGGCGGAACCCACACCTGCGCGGTGCTCGAAAGCGGCGGCGTCCGCTGTTGGGGCTTCAACGGCAGCGGCCAGCTCGGCAACCCGGATACCGACGTCGCCGGCCGCTACCAGCCCGTCCCGGCCGACGTCCAGGGGCTTTCGGAAGCCGCCGTCGAGGCGGCCGCCGGGTTCGCCGTCACCTGCGTCCGGACCGAACGCGGCGGCGTGAAATGCTGGGGCCAGCGGGGAAACGGCCAACTCGGCGACGGACTCGCGCCCGAGGGGCAGAAACAATCCAGCTTCCTGCCGGTGGACGTCTTTGGTTTGGCGGAGGGGGCGGTCTCGATCGCCGTCGGCGGCGGCACTGCTTGCGCGGTCACCGGTGCGGGTGCGCTTTTCTGCTGGGGCACCCAGACTGGCGCCGAGGATCCCGCGGCGCGGGATCTCAGTTTCGCGCCGGTGCCGGTCAGCGGATTCTCAGGCGGAGTGGCCACCGTCTCGGCCGGCGATATGCACGTATGCGTCCTAACTGACTCCGGGATAGTGAAATGCTGGGGGAACAACCTTCATGGGCAGTTGGGCGACGGCACAACCGAAAACCGGCATCTGCCCGTGGAAGTCGTAGGGCTGACGCAGGTCTGAGCCGGACTCCTCCCCTCCCCGGCCCTCCCCAAATCATCGCCGGGAATGTAATGAATTCGAACCGTCATCCCCGATGATTTGGGGGGAAGCCCGCCCCGGACGCTATCTCCGGGGGGTTAGGGAGGTGTTACTCCTCCCAGCATCCGCCCGGCTCGTCGGGGTTGCATGG